>JBJHDJ010000045.1:0-11381 GCA_050486485.1 Porticoccaceae bacterium | reverse complement strand
TCGCGGCGCTTTCCACAAGGATCCATCACTGTCCCCGTCAAGGGTCGGCGCCGAGGAACCCGACAAGGTGTACAACCCCCTGGAGATGCGCCGTGGCCTGTTCCTGCGCTATATCGAGGAGCGCCGCCACCAGCCCCGCGGAGATATCCTCAGCGAACTGGCCAATGCCACATACCCGGACGGCTCCACCCCGGAGGCCATGGATGTGGTGAAGGTGGCCTCCCTGCTGTTTGGCGCGGGACAGGACACCACCGCCCACCTGCTGACCGCGGCGCTCAAATACCTGGCGGAACATCCCGACCAGCAATCGCGGCTGCGGGAAAACCCCACCGCAATCCGCGAATTTATCGAGGAGGTACTGCGCTTCGACGGGCCGGTGAAATCCACTTTCCGGCTGGTACGCAAACCCGTCGAGGTTGCTGGCGTCCCCCTCGCCCCCGGCACCGTGGTGATGTTGTCGACGCCGGCCATCAACCGCGACGCCAGCCATTTCGACGATCCCGACGAGTTCATCCCGGGGAGGCGCGGCGGCAACCAGCATCTGTCCTTCGGCCGGGGCATTCACATGTGTCCCGGAGCTTCACTCGCCCGGGCCGAGGCGCGCATCGGGCTGGAGCGATTGCTGGCGCGTCTCGATGATATCCAGCTTGATGACACAAGGCATGGTGCGCCGGGACATCGCGCCTTCGATTACGCCCCCACCTATATTTTCCGCGCCCTGACATCACTGCATCTTCGCTTTCAACCCCGCTGAGGAGAGCGCCATGTCCGATAACAAAGTGTCCGCCAACACAGAACTGGTCACCGCTTTCATCGACTCCTGGCAACACAAGGATGTCGACAGGATTCTCGATTTTTTCACCGATGACGCCGTGTACATCAATATCCCCATCGACCCACCCAACCACGGCAAGGCGCAGATTCGCGCGGTGCTGGAGGAGTTCATGGGCATGGCCGAGGCCATGGAGTTCATCACTTACCATCAGGGGGAGACCCCCGACGGCCTGGTGCTCAACGAGCGCAACGACCGCTTTCTGATCAACGGCAAGTGGCTGGAGCTGCCGGTGATGGGCATTTTCGAGGTACGCGACGGCAAGATCGCCAAGTGGCGTGATTATTTCGACATGAACCAGTTCACCAGTCAGATGGCACGGTGACCCGCTGGTGGCGCCTGATGAGACCACCCTGACTGCTGTTGCTCTCCGAATCCCTGGTTGCTGGCTTTTCCGGGTTAGGGAACCTCTGAAAAACTATTGCGCGACCTGATTCGCACCCTCGCGTGCTCGCCCACCCCTCGCCTATCTATCTGATATGTCTTGGGGATTTGCTGCGCGGCTCGGGGCGCCTCGGGCCGCTCGCTACATTTTTCAGAGGTTCTCTAGACATGCGCCGCCGGACCAGCCGGCACCAGGGGCGGCAGGTCGCCAGTGCGCAGCAGCCCGGGCCTGGCGGCGCACACGAAAGGGATGGCGTTGACCGGCGGGTTGCCGGTGAGTGGCGGGGTGTATTCCGCCATTTCATCCAGGGTGACATGGAATTTGAGATCCACATCCATGGAGGCGTCGCCCTTGACGCGCACCCGCCAGCCGGTCTCGCCGATGTCCCAGGCCGGCTCCACATCCTGGGTGACATACATGATCTGCGCGAAGCGCATGCGCTCCACGCCCTTTTCGAAGCCGGTTCGCACCAGGCGCCGGGCGCCGACCGTTCCGGCCTTCACCGGGCCGCAGATGGTTTCCACATCCTGACGGGCGGCGGCGAATTCGGTCACCGTGGTCCATTCGTCGATGTTCCAGCCCGCGGCGCGGGCGATGGGGGCGAAGGCGGTGGGGGCGCTGGTGAGGCGCGGGGTGGGGAAGGCCTCCGGGTCCATGGGCTTGCCGAAGCCAATCTGCTCGAACAGCATCACCGGCGAGTTGCGCCGCGACATGTTGCCCAGTTCCTCGATCTGATAGAAATCCACCCGGCGCTGCAGGGACAGCAGGGCGAAGGGAAAAATATCGGTGATGAATCCCGGGCTGCTGCCGGTGCCATACACGGATGCCCCGCCGCGTTTGCAGGCTTGCTCCAGGCGCCCGCGATCCCCGGCTTCCATGCCCTGGGCGCCGTCGTACATCTCCATGCAGATGGAGACGATATTGGTGCCCGCCTCGGCAAAGGCCACCAGATCCTCGATGTCGATAACGCGGGGCATGTACAGCACGCAGTCCGCCTTGAGGGCGTGAATGGCCGCGCGGTCGGTGACCATTTTCACGCCGACAGGCCCCTCGCCACAGAGCTCCCCGGCATCAAGCCCGGCCTTGTTGGGGTCATAGGTCAGAGCGCCGACCAGCTCCAGGCCGGGGTGGCGAATGACCTCGCGCATGCTGGAAAGGCCGATATTGCCGGTGGCCCACTGGACCACCCGCAGGGGACTGTTGCTGGTTGTCATGGACACGATACTCCTGAACGTCTTATAGGGCTGGAAAGTTGTAGGGCTGGAAAGTTGTAAGGCTGAAAACCCCGACAGAGCGGACAACCATACTCCAGCGGCGCAATTGTTGTACAGTTGTTCAGCCGTGTTTCAGCTCATCACAGCCAAGCCACGCCCATGCCATGGTGCAGCGGCATCCCCTCTCACGGCACTGGATTTTGGAGACAGCATAATGACCATCGAAGAAAGACTGGCAAATCTCGAACAGCGGCTCCAGGCCGCCGAGGATCAACTGGAGATCATCCGGCTGATCAATTCCTACGGCCCCCTGGTGGACAGCGGCACCGCCGAGCCCGCCGCCCACCTGTGGGTGGAAGGTGGTATCTACGATATTGGCGGCGGCGCCCGCACCGCCGCCTACGACGATATCGCCGCCATCTACAAAAGCGAAGGTCACATGGCGCTGGTCAACACCGGCTGCTCCCACCTCACGGCGACGCCGCGCATCACCGTGAAGGGTGACACCGCCGAGGCGGTGGCCTACTCCTTCGTGGTGTTGCGGGAGGGGGACCGCTGGTATGTCTTCCGGGCGTCGATCAACCACTTCGAGCTGGTGCGCACCGCCGAGGGCTGGCGCATCAAGGAGCGCTACAACCGCGTCCTCGACGGCTCGCCGGACTCCCACGACGCCATGCGCCGGGTGCTTAATCCGTGAACCGCTTCGCGGGCAAGGTGGTCGTCATCACCGGCGCCATCACTGGGCCGCGTGGTTGGCGGCGATAAAGCCGAACACGCTGGAGCAGCCGATGCTCTGACCGGCGCCCACATAGTGGGGTCCGCACAGAGAGGCGGCACAGTTGCCGGCGGCGTACAGCCCATCGATGACGCCACCGTCGGCGCGCAGCACCTGGGCATGCTCGTTGGTCACCGCGCCGCCACAGGTGCCCACATCTCCCGGGTATAGCGGCGCCGCCCAGAAGGGAGGTTCGGCAATGGCGCCAAGGCAGGGATTGGGCTTGTGGGAGGGGTCGCCGTTGTAGCGATTGTAGGCGCTGGCGCCGCGCTGGAAGTCCTCGTCCTCCCCGGTCTCGGCAAAGCGGTTGAAACGGGCGACGCTGGCCTCCAGCCCGGCGACATCGATGCCACACTGACGGGCCAAGCCGGCGAGGGTGTCATCCTGCTTGATGTGGCCGCCTTCAACCCACTCCCGGGGCATCTTGCCAGGGAACTTGAGGGCGAACAGGTAGCGCTTGCGGGCCCGGGCGTCCATCACCAGCCAGGCCGGGATGGCGGGGGTCTCGGCGTGCCGTCGATACATGGCGCGGCCGATTTCCATGTAGGAGTTGGCCTCGTTGACCATGCGATTGCCGGCCTGGTCCACCAGCATGCCGTGGGGCTTGGCCAACTCCGGCACGATCTGTTCCCGCTTGTCCGGACCGACCCAGGTGGGGATCCACCAGGACTCCTCCATCACCGCCAGGTCGGCGCCGGCGCGCCCCATGGCGGCCACCGCCTCGCCGGTGTCCCCGGGGTTGGCGTGGGTCCACTCATCGGAAATGGGGTGGCGCTGATACTGCTGGCGCATGGCGGCATTGTGGGAAAAACCCCCGGCGCAGATCAACACGCCGCGGGGCGCCGCCAGGGTGATGGCCTTGCCCTCGCGATCGATGTGCACCCCCTCCACGCGGCCGTCGCGCAGATCCAGGTCCAGCAGGCCCGCCTGGGTCCAGATATCGACCCCGAGCCGCAGGGCGATCTCCAGCATCCGCCCCTGCAAGGCTCCACCGCTGCCGTACACCTGGCGGCCGGTGAGCCTGGCGGTGACATAGCGTCCCGCGACCCGCGCCGCCATCCACTTGCCCGCCGCGCTCACCCCCACGCTCATCAGCCGTGCGCCCTCGGAAGTGCGCACCGGCAGCGGGATATAGGGGAGACGCAGGCGGGATTTCCATGCCCCCAGGCGGTTGGCGTTATACAGCTCCGCCTGGATGGAACGCCCCGCGGCATTGCCCCCCGGCAGAGTGTCGTAATAGTCACTGTAGCCCGGGCAGCGCAGGTATTTCATGCCCTGCGCCTCCATGGCGTTCATCATCGGCTGGATATTGTCCAGGTAGGCCTCCCGTCGCGCGGGGGTGGAGTAGTGGCTGCTGTCGTCGACGAAGTTCGCCATGTAACGCAGCGCCTCTTCCCGGGAGTCGCGGATGCCCTCGCGCTGCATCAGCGGGTTATTGGGCATCCACAGGACACCCCCGGAGAGTACCGAGGAGCCGCCGATCAGTTCGGTTTTTTCCAGCAACAGGGGCCGCAGGCCCCGCAGCTTGGCGGCGATGGCGGCCACCAGGCCACCGGCGCCACTGCCGACGATGACAAAATCGAAATTGTTGTCCGACATGGGGAAACTCCAGAAATTAATTTATGGTTATGGTGTCGCGGCGCCTGGCGGGGATAGCCACAGGGGACGATCATCCGCGACTGGCCCCCATCATTCTCCCGGGAGCGGCGGACAACGATTGACCCCCGAGAACACCCGGCGCGGCAGGGATAAACCCGAGGGCTTCGTTGTCGATTTGCTGGCTATGCTCCCGGAACTGGCATCACCGCGGCGCCCCTTGTCACAATTGCCGCGCACCCGTGGCCTGGGACTCCGTGAACAACTCGATCTCCTCCACGGGCTTCATCATCACCAGGGGAATCTGGCGCTCCGTGGACGCCTGATAGTTGGCGTAGAACGGGTAGCAATCCACCATGAACGCCCACACCTTGTCCCGCTCGGCGCCCTGGGGCTCCCGCCAGGTGGCGCGGAAAGCCTGGGAGGCGATCTGGAAGGACACCTCGTCGCTGTCGCGGATATTCAGATACCAGGCGGGATGCTGGTCGGCGCCGCCCTTGGACGCCACGATCACCACCTCGCCGCCGATGGCGCCATAACACAGCGGGGTTATGAAAATCTTGCCACTCTTGCGCCCCTTGTACTTCACCAGGCAGTGGGTGCCAAAGGGGTGACCACCCACGGGGGTCAGATCCATGATGTGCCCCTGGGTGCCCCCGGAGCGCAGGTACATCTCGCGGTGCTGGGTCATCCAGTCCTTGCGGGCATCCCGTATCTCGGCGCTGCTTTCATCGCTCATGACTCACTCCTTAATATCATTGTTCAGTGCCATGGGCGCTGTGTCCGATGGCGGTATCAAATGCTGTGCACGGGTTACCGCGTCACATTCTGGCCCGGGACAGGTTCCCTCGCAAGGGCGGCTGGCTGATATTAGCGACGGTGAATACCCTCCATGTCCCGGGGACAATCCCTGTTGGAGAGATATCCAGGCGTGGTCTATGATGGGAACGGCTGTTGTCCCCGCTGTTTCCGGCCCACCAGGGCTGGCGCCGGGACACCCCACCGACAATGTCATTACTCAGGAGACCGATTTATGAAGAAATTGGCGCCGTATTTCGCCACCCTCATGCTGCTGCTCGCCGGCCAGGCTTTCGCCGGAGACTGTGAACTGGAAATTTCCGGCAACGACCAGCTCCAGTTCGACAAGAAGGAACTGACGATTTCCTCCAAGTGCGAGGAGGTGACCCTCACCCTGCACCACACCGGTCAACTGAATGTCCAGGCCATGGGCCACAATGTGGTGGTTGCCGCCACCAGCGAGTGGCAGGCCCTCGCCCAGGCCGGTCTCACCGCCGGCCTGGAAAATGACTATCTGCCCCCCGGCGACGAGCGGGTGCTGGTGGCCACCGACATGATCGGCGGCGGCGAATCCACCACCATCACCTTTGATCCATCCCTGTTTGAAAAGGGTGGTGATTACACTTTTTTCTGCTCCTTTCCCGGCCACTGGAGCGTCATGAAAGGCGCCTTTATCGTCGAGTGACCCACCCCCCGACGCAAACCCCGGGCTGATGTAGTTTGCTCGGGGCAGCCTCCCTCTACTCAGCCCCGCCCCGGGGCTGATGCGTCAGGGAGTGCGGTGGACCCTTCGGTTTCACACCATTCCGACCTTGCGGGACATTGCACCGATATGGTGCAATTGTCGCCCGCTCGTGGCTGGCCATGCTCCGCCGCCTTCCCGCCAGCCATGCCAATCCTTGATCCGTACCACCCCCGAGGACCCGTAAATGCCCGCACACCTTGATGAAAAACTGGAACCCATCTTCCAGGATGTCCTGCGCCGCAACCCCGGTGAGACCGAATTCCACCAGGCGGTGCACGAAGTGCTGGAAACCCTGGGGCCGGTCATGAGCAAGTACCCGGAGTTCGCCGACAAGAAAGTCATCCAGCGCATCTGCGAGCCGGAACGGCAGATCATCTTCCGCGTGCCCTGGCAGGACGACCGGGGGGAGATTCACATCAACCGCGCCTTCCGGGTGGAGTTCAACAGCGCCCTGGGACCCTACAAGGGTGGCATGCGCTTCCACCCCTCGGTGTATCTGGGGATCATCAAGTTCCTGGGTTTCGAGCAGATTTTCAAGAACGCCCTCACCGGCATGCCCATCGGCGGCGGCAAGGGTGGCAGCGACTTCGACCCCAAGGGCAAGTCAGACGACGAGATCATGCGCTTCTGCCAGAGTCTGATGACCGAGTTGTTCCGCCACCTTGGCGAATACACCGATGTGCCCGCTGGCGACATCGGTGTCGGTGGGCGCGAAATCGGCTACATGTTCGGCCAGTACAAGCGCATCACCAACCGCTATGAATCCGGCGTGCTCACCGGCAAGGGCCTGGCCTGGGGCGGCAGCCTGGTGCGCACCGAGGCCACTGGCTACGGCACCGTTTTCTTTGTGCAGGAAATGCTCAAGGCCCGGGGCGACTCCCTGGACGGCAAGACGGTGGTGGTGTCCGGCTCCGGCAATGTCGCCATCTACGCCATCGAGAAGGCCATGGAGTACGGCGCCAAGATAATCGCCTGCTCCGACTCCAGCGGCATCGTGGTGGACGAGCAGGGCATCGACCTGGATCTGGTCAAGCGTATCAAGGAGGTGGAGCGGCGCCGCATCAGCGCCTATGTGGAGGCGCGCAAGCACGCCCGCTATATCGAGGATGGCAACATCTGGTCGGTCCCCTGCGATGTGGCCCTGCCCTGCGCCACCCAGAACGAGCTGAATGGCAAGGACGCCAAAATCCTGGTGGAGAACGGCTGCATCGCCGTGGCGGAAGGCGCCAACATGCCCACCACGCCAGAGGGCATTCAGGTTTTCCAGGCGGCGAAGATCGCCTATGGCCCCGGCAAGGCCGCCAACGCCGGTGGCGTGGCCACCAGTGCCCTGGAGATGCAGCAGAACGCCAGCCGCGACTCCTGGTCCTTCGAGTACACCGAGAAGCGACTGGAGGAAATCATGGTCAACATCCACCGCAACTGTTTCGAAACCGCCGAGGAATTTGGCGCCCCCGGCAACTATGTGCTGGGGGCCAACATCACCGGCTTCATCAAGGTGGCCCGCGCCATGGACGCCCTCGGTCTGGTGTAATCCTCGGCGGGCGCTTCATGGGGTATCCACTTTCGGGGTGAACAGGCGCGAGAACAGGGTGACGATCACCACCCCGACGATCATCGGCCCGATGAGGCCGGTGAAAATCTGGGTCACCGACCAGCCCAGGGCCAGCAGGGTGCCACCCACCACCGGAGCAATGGTGGCGCCAACCCTGCCCATGGCGCTGGCGGTGCCGATGCCCCCGGCACGCAGCTCCGTGGGATAGACGATCGCCGCCAGGGCGGTCACGGCGTAGGTCACACCGATCATGCCGCCCCCCATGACGGCGATCAGGATCATCCACATCCAGATTTCCGCGGGAATCACGTTGAGGGCCAGCATGGCCAGGCCGGTGATCACGAAGCCGGTCATCAGGCACAGCCGGTAGTGGCCCTTGTCCACCAGCCAGCCCAGCAGGAAGCCACCGACGATGCCGCCGAAGCTGTACACCATGATGGCGTGCACGGAACTCTCGATGGACCAGCCGTAGAGCCGCATCAGGGTGGGCAGCCAACTGGATATCACATAGACGGTGAAGGTGCTGAGGAAGTACAGGGTCCACAGCAGCAGGGTGCGGGAGCGATAGGGCTGGGCCAGCAGCAGCTTGACGCTGTTGAGCGCGCCGCCCATGTCCACGGTCGCGCCACCCTCGATGCGCCCCGCCTGCCGGGCCGCCAGGAAGCGCTGCGATTCCGGCAGGCTGAACAGCAGCAGCGGCACCACCAGCAGGGGCAGCACGCCGCCCACCACATACATGCCCTGCCACCCCCAGGCCGCCAGGATCGGGGGCGCCAGGAAGCCCCCCAGCACGCCACCCACCGCGGACATGGAGTAGACGCAGGTGATGGTGCGGGAACGCAGCTTGGGCACCGCGTACTCGGAGGCCATGGCCAGGGCGTTGGCGAGGCTCGCCCCCATGCCCAGGCCGGTGGCCAGGCGGTAGAGGGAGAGCTCCACCACCGTGGTGGACAGTGCCGTCATCATGCTCGCCACCCCCACGAAGGCAAAACTGGCGATCATCACCGGACGCCGCCCGAAGCGGTCTCCCAGGGGTGCGATGAACACGGCCCCCAGGGCCATGCCCAACACCGTGGCGGTGAGGGCGGCGGTGAAGGCGGAGGCCTGGATACCCCAGACCTCCGCCAGCACCGGCACGCTGATGGGGGCGACCACCATGTCGTAGCCATCCAGCAAGCACACCAGGGCGCACAAAAAAACCACCCACCAGCGCTTGGCGTTGGGAATATCCGGCTCGTCCAGGGCGATCGCGGGTGTCGGTGAAGCGGAGGAACGGGTATCGGTGTTTTGCACGGGAACGGTGACTCCTCAGCAAGTAAAATCAATTCTGGTTATTGTTGGGCCAGGGCGCACTGGCAGCGCGGGGAGGCCTACTGCGATGCGTCATCGGGCAGCCGCCCATGGGCCGTCATGGAACAACCTGTGTCCGAAACCCTTGCCGGACACAGGCTCTTTCCCGCGCGGTGGTGCCTCGGCGTGGCCGACTAGCCGAAAGCCTCGTCGAACAGGTTGCGCATTGCCGTCCAGGAACGGGCGTCGGTGGCGGCATGGTAGGCCAGGCCGTCCATGCCGTAGTGATCCGCGGCGGGGTTGGTGAAACTGTGGGCGGCGTTGCCGTAGTAGATGAACTGCCAATCCACCTTGTCGCGGCGAAACTCCTCCATCACCGCCTTAATGACATCGTCCGCCACCAGGGGATCCTCGGCGCCATGGCACACCATGACCCGGGACCTGATGCGCCCGGCATCCCCGTCCATCTCCGGCAACAGGCCGCCGTGGAAGGTGACGATGGCCCCCAGATTGGCGCCGCTACGGGCCAGCTCCAGGCAGGTGGACCCGCCGAAACAGAAACCTATGGCCGCCAGCTTGCCGGCATCCACCTCCGGCTGGGTCGCAAGGGTGTCGAGGGCGGCGCGAGCGCGGGAGCGCCAGTCCAGTCGGTCACCGTACAGTGCCTGCATGGCCGGGCCCAGGGTTTCCATATCGTTGTAGAGCTTGCCCTCGCCGTGGAAGTCCGCCGCCAGGGCCACGAAACCCAGTTCCGCCAGGCGCTGGGCGCGCTCGCGGGTGTGGTCGTTGAGACCGAAGGCCTCGGGGAACACCACCACGCCGGGGCGCTTGCCCGTGTGGGTGTCATCCCAGTAGATCTCACCGTGGAATGTGAGTTTGCCGTTGCTGTATTGAATGTTTCGCGATGCCATAACCTACCTTCTTAATGTTTATGAATTCCGGGCAGCCTGTCAGCGGATGAACGCATGCCCCAGCAAGCGCTATCCTACCATCAGCGCGGCATCAGGAAAGTATTGTGTCCGGAAAGCCGTTTGACTGGCCAGCCATTTGACTGGAAAGCAGCGTTCAAATCGCGGCCCCGGCGCGTACCGCGCAGAAGACCCGTTACCAGTGGCACTGAATTAAGGGCACTTTCGTGTAGAACACGAAGCCAGGGCCGAGGCCAACGGCCTTGCGATTGAGTAGTGTCTCAGTTTGAAACTCCCCTGTAGGGACATGGGGATGTGGTGTCGGTATTGGGGGTACGCCAACAAGCGTGCATCCCTGTACAGGCTCGGCTGGCAACGTCCTGTTGCAAGACGCCCCCCAATACCGACACCCCACACCCACCAACCATCACCAGGTTTCAAACCGAGACACTAGTTGCGATTGGGTTTGCGTGATATTTCCCCCCTTGTTTTGGGTACAATCCCTGTCTTGAAGGCCAACACCTCAACAGCACCCACCGCCATCGTCGTGGCAGGCACTTCTCTATTGCGACTGGCCAACCCCACGGGGCAGGCCGGAAATTTTTAACCGAGATATGGAGTGAACAACATGCAACTGTCTGGAAAGACCGCGGTCATCACTGGTGGCGCTTCCGGTATCGGGCTTGCCATCAGCCAGCGCTTTGCCCGCGACGGCGCCGCCGTGGCGGTATGGGATATCAACGGCGATGCCGCCCAGCGCACCGCGGACGAGCTGGCGGCCAACGGCGCCAAGGCCATGGCCTGTGCCGTGGATGTCTCGAAGCGGGATCAAATCGAGGCGGCGGCCGCCAGGGTTCGCGCCGAACTGGGGCCCGTCAATATCCTGGTCAACAATGCCGGCATCTCCAATTTCACGCCGTTCCTCGACATGACAGAGGAGGCCTGGGACAGGATGATTGACATCAACCTCAAGGGCGTGTTCCTGTGCACCCAGGTCCTGCTGCCGGAAATGCTCGACGCCGGCTGGGGCCGTGTCGTCAACATATCCTCCTCCAGCACCCAAACCGGCTCCGCGCAGATGAGCCACTATGTGGCCTCCAAGGGCGGCGTGGTGGGCATGACCAAGGCGCTTGCCATGGAGTTCGCCGCCAGGGGCATCACCTTCAACAATGTCCCCCCCGGGTTCATCGACACGCCACTGCTGCGCCAGACCCTCAGCGAGGAGATGGTGCAGGCACAGATCAATGGCTCGCCCATGAAGAAAATCGGCCAGCCCGAGGATA
>JBJHDJ010000044.1:0-11448 GCA_050486485.1 Porticoccaceae bacterium | reverse complement strand
ATTCCACCGTTTCGCAACTGTCCTATGTGGTGATGGCGGCCCTGGTGCTGGCGCCCCTGGCCCAGCCTGGAGCGGCGTTGCACCTGGCCACCCACGCGTCCGCCAAGATCACCCTGTTCTTCGCCGCCGGCGCCATCTATGTGGCCAGCAAGAAAACCGAGATCACCCAGCTGGACGGCATCGGCTGGCGCATGCCGATCACCATGGCGGCCTTTACCATCGGCGCCCTCAGCATGATCGGCATCCCCCCCACCGCCGGCTTCATTTCCAAGTGGTATCTGGTGTCGGGCGCCATGGCGGGCAGCCAGTGGTTCATGCTCGGGGTGCTGGCCCTATCCAGCGCCCTCAACGCCGCCTACTTCCTGCCGGTGATCCACCGCGCCTATTTCCGCCGCGAATCCGTGGCCCCGGCGAAGCCCCACGGCGAAGCGCCACTGGCCATGGTGCTGGCGCTGGCCTTCACCGCCTTGCTGACGCTCTTCTACTTGGGGGTGGCGGACCTGGTGGTGCTACTCGACAAGTCGATGGTGACCCGCTGATGGCCCCCCTCCCTCGCCGTCGCTATCGCCGCCTGCTGCGCTGGCTGGTGGCCGCCGCCCTGGTCATCCCGCTGGCACTACAGCTGGCCCTGCCGGACAGCGGGCTTGAAGGCCTGCGCGCCCGCCCGGGTATCGGCGCCGCCCTGGGGTTTGGCGGCGCTCTCGGTATTCTCCTTGCGGCACGGCTGCTGGCGGCGGCCCTGGGGCGCGACAAACCACGCGGAGCGGACCATGACTGAGTGGTTGCCGCCCCCCGCCCTGATTTTGCTGCTGGCTGGCCTGCTGGTGGGGCCGCTGACGGGGCTGGCCCGCCAGGGGCTGCTGGTGATCGCGCCCCTGCTGACCCTGGCGGCTGTGCTCGCGGTGGGCGATGGCGTGCAGCTCACCGTTCCCTTTCTCGGCTACTCCCTGGAACTGGTTGAAGGCAGTCCGATGCGCCGCATGATGGCCGCGGGTTTCGCCCTCGCCCTGCTGGCGGGCAACCTGTTCGCCCTGGGCCGCGCCCGCTGGTGGGAACTGGCGGCGGCGCAGTTCTACGCCGGGGGCGCCATCGGCGTGGCCCTGTCGGGAGACCTGATCAGCCTGTTTCTGCACTGGGAACTGATGGTGGTGTTCGCCACCGTGCTGGTATGGAGCGGCGGCGAGGGCGCGGCGCGGGCCGGTATCCGCCTTGCCATTCTCCACCTGCTGGGGGCCATGATCCTCAAGCTCGGCATCGAGTCCGTCAAGCATCACACCGGCGGCATCGATATCCAGCCCCTGTCTCTGGCGGATTCAGCCAACTGGCTGCTGTTCGCCGGCATTCTGGTCAATGCCGCCATTCCACCCGTGGCTGTCTGGCTGACGGATGCCTACCCGCGATCCAGCGCCACCGGCTCGGTGTTTCTGGTGCCTTTCACCACCCTGAGCGCGGTGCTGGCCCTGACCCTGCTGTTCCCCAGTGAACCACTTCTGATCGGCCTCGGCCTGTGGACGGCAGCCCACGGCCTACTTTACGCCCTGACCCAACGGGATGGGCGGCGACTGGTGATCCACGCCCTGGTGGCCCAGGTCGGCTTTTTGCTATGCGGCATCGGCGTCGCTGCACCCGGCACGGTGGTCGCCCTGGCCTTGAACATGATGTTTGCCCTGCCGCTGATGATGATGGCGATGTCCAGTCAGCTGCTGGGCAATACCCTCACGCCCTGGTTGCGGATCTGCGCCACCGTCGGCGCCCTCAGTCTGGCCGCCCTGCCCCTTACCGGCGGTTACGGCCCACGCCTGACCATCGCCGCCGATGCGCCTGCCGCCCTGTGGCTGGCCCTGCAGGTGGCCATGGCGGGCAATGCCCTGGTGGCGCTGCGCTTTGCCATGGTGGTACGGCACGGCGCCGGGAACAGCACCTCCCCCACGCCCCCTGGAGCCTGGCTAGCTGCAACCCTGCTGGCGTTCCTTTGCCTACTCCCCGGGCTGCTGCCAACCTCGCTCCTGCCCTGGCACGATGAATCCCTGGCCCCAAGCTCATTGCACCTGCCGGCGCTGGTCGGGCACCTGCAATTGCTGTTGTTCGCCGCTCTGGCAGGCCTCCTGATATTGCCGCGCCTGAATCTGGCCCGGGACCGGGTTATCGATTTCGACTGGCTGTGGCGAGTGGCCGGCTTCCGGCTCGCAAACAGTGTCGTCAACCGGCTCGCCGCCCTGCGCCTCCGCGTCATCGTCGCCATGGAGCGGCTATGGCGCGCTCTTCAGAACAGACAGATCCCGGCAGCGGTGATGACCTACCGCAGTACCAACGGCATGATTTCCTGGGCGGTGGTTACATTGCTGGTACTGGTTCTGGCCAAGGCGATTTCGGGGTGGGAACTGTAAAAGGCGCAGTCGCCACATATCGGTACAATGACGGAAAGCCACACCTTCACAATAAGGAAAATCATGAATACGAGACCACTGCCAAGGATCTACTCCGGATGGGGGGTGCTCGCCGGCAGCTTCATCTGCTCGGCCCTGGTCATGGGCTTCAGCGTCTACATCTTCGGCATGTTCGTGGTGCCGGTGACGGAGGAGTTCGGCATTTCCCGGGCCAACTTCAACAACGGCATGATCGCCTTCATGATCGGTACCGCGGTGGTGGCGCCCTTAGTCGGCCAGATGCTCGACCGCTTCTCCGCGCGGCGGGTGATACTGGTGGGGGGACTCTGTTTCGGCATCGCCATGATGCTGGTATCCCGCCTCGACAACCTGTGGCTGATGCTGGCGCTACTGGGGGGACCGCTTACCTTTGGCGCCTCCGCCTGCGGCACCCTGGCATGCAACACCGTGGTGGTGCGCTGGTTTCGCGCCCGCCGCGGCCGCGCCCTGGGCATCGCCGCCCTCAGCACCTCGGTGGGCGGCTTCCTGTCCCAGCCGCTGACGGCGTTTTTGATCGAGGGCCTGGGCTGGCGCAACGCCCTGTTCACCATCGGTCTGGCAGCCACAGTGGGAGTCCTGCTGATGGCTATCTTTGTCATCCGCGATCGTCCCGCCGGCACCGAACCGGGCCACGACCTCGAGTTTTCCAGCAACCAGACTGCCGACGGTGGCGAACCCGCAAAGGAAGAGCGCAGCTGGGGAGGGCGGGAACTGATACGCAGCCGTAACTTCTGGCTGGTGGCCCTGGGCATTGGCACCCTGTTCGCCGTCGACCAGGCGGTGCTGGTCTCCCAGGTCGCCTATTTCCAGGATATCGGCTACGAGTTGAGGGTGGTGGCGGTGCTGGTATCCGTAAAGACCATTTCCGCCATCGCCGGCAAGATCCTGGTGGGCTACCTGGCGGACAAGGTGGACCTGCGCCTGGTGTTCCTCTATGTGGCCGGCTCCAACGCCACCCTGCTGACCATCTATATCCTGCAGCCGTCTTTCTGGTTTCTCCTGGCCAGCACCGCCCTGTTCGGTGTGGCGGTGGGTGGTGTGCTGCCGGTCTGGTCCACCATCCTGGCCTGGCTGTTCGGCTCCCGCAGCTACGGCACCGTAATGGGATTGATGGCAATCATCATGCAGCCCTTTGCCATTGTCGCCCTGCGCTTTATTGGCGAGGTCCACGACCGCACCGGCACCTATGTACCCGCGTTCGCTGTCTTTATCGGACTGGTGATTGGCGCCATGCTGCTGATCAGCCGGGTACGGCCAGACACAGGAGCTCCGCCACCACGAGAAAGCGCTCCTGAACTGGACGCTTCGGCGATTGCACGCGAAGCCAGAGCCTGATCAAAATACATTCATAGTCACCGACCGATGAGGAAGCAATCACATGGCAGATAATCCAACAGTGGCCATTGTCACGGGCGCCAGCCGCGGCGCCGGCAAGGGCATCGCCATCGCCCTGGGTTCCCACGGCTGCACCGTGTACATCACCGGCCGCTCCAAAAAGGAGGGCGACGCCTCCATGCCCGGCACCATCTACGCCACCGCGGAGGATGTGATCCGCGCCGGGGGCAAGGGCATCGCCGTGCCCTGCGACCACGGCGACGACACCCAGGTGAAGGCCTTGGTCGACCAGGTCATGGCCGAGCAGGGACGCATCGACATCCTCGTCAACAACGCCTGCGCCATCCACGACCAACTGCCCGCGCCAGGCAATTTCTGGGAGAAACCGTTGGAAATCGGCAACATGATCGATGTCGGGGTGCGCAGCGGCTTCGTGGCCAGCTGGTACGCGGCACCCCACATGGTGAAACAGGGCGGCGGGCTGATCGTGTTTACCTCGGCCCCGGGCTCCGTGCACTACTGCCTGGGTCCAGCCTACGGTGCCCACAAGGCGGGACTCGACAAGATGGCCTTCGACATGGCGGTGGATTTCAGGGATGCCGGCGTCGATGTGGCGGCACTCTCCATCTGGATGGGATCCCTGGCCACCGAGCGCCTGCTGGCGATCATGAAGGCCGCCCCGGAGCACTTCAAGCATCTGGAGAGCACCCTGGAAACGCCAGGCTACACCGGCCATGTGATCTGGGCCCTGTACAATGATCCGAGACTGATGCAATACAGTGGCAAAACCTTGATCGGCGCCGAAATGGGCAAGACTTACGGCATTCTCGACGAAGGAGGAAATTACCCCCCATCGGTCCGCGACCTGCACAACGCCGTACCCATTGAGTACGGCGACTACAAGGTGAAGTAGCAAACGACTCACGCCATCGCGGACAGCCGGGCGGCTGTATCGCGTCGCTCGGCCATCCAGGAGACGAAAATGCTGCCAGAAGACCCAAGCCCTCGCATGCCGCCCGTGACCGAGGAGCAAATCAGTGCTGAAGCACAGGCCTTTCTCGAGCGCTGGACGGGGGGAATCTTTCAGGGCGCCGACAGCAATCCGGTGTTGCTGACCTTCGCCCATCACCCCAAACTCGCCGAAGTCTTTTCCCCGTTCAATATCCACCTGTTGAGCACCAATACCCTGCCAGTCAAGCAGCGCCAGATCGCCATCATGCGCACCGCCTGGATCTGCAAGGCCACCTATATGTGGTCCAGTCACCTCAACACCAGCGTGCGCTGTGGACTCGAACCGGACATGTTCGACCCGATCAAGGTGGGCGCTGAAGACCCCTATTTCACGGATTTCGAGCGAGCGATTCTCCTCGCCACGGAAGAACTGGTGAACCACCACGAGATCAGCGAGGATAACTGGAACCTGTTGATGGCTGAATGGAACGATCAGCAGATGCTGGACTTCATGTTCACCGTCGGCTGCTATGCCATGGTGGCCGGAGTGATGCGCTCCACCGGCGTCCAGCGGGACGAGACTTTGCGAGGGCTGGCGGCACGGTATGGCGCCCCATAAAACCGGTGCGTCCGGAAAGGCTCGCCACAACCGCCACGTATTGCGGCTCATGGCCGCGGTGTACACTGATTCGCGGGCATATACGAGGAGGTTGCCATGGATGTGACATGTCCAGGTAAACGACGGAATTCCGGGGATTGGCGCCACTGGCTTGGCATGGCGCTGGTCGCCGGCCCGCTGAGCGGGTGTGGCGCCCCTGAGCCAGAGGTCGTTATTGGCGAAGGGGCCACCAGGGATGTGACACCGGACGCGCGGTCCGATGCCCCGGTTCAGGCCTATATCAATGCGACGGTGTTTCGCGGCGACCATGGGGATCTGATCGAGGACGCCGTTGTGCTTGTGCGGTCTGGCCGTATTCTCGAGGTTGGCGGCGGCGATGCCATCGAGATTCCAGAGGGCGCCGAGACGGTGGATCTGTCGGGCCGTTTCCTGATGCCAGGACTGATCAATGCCCACGGCCATGTGAACCCATCGGGTGACCGGTCCTCCATCGCCGAGCAACTCGAGATCTATGCCCACTACGGCGTGACGACCGTGCTCAGCCTGGGGGATGACGGGATCCACATGGAGGGCGATCGCTGGTCGCCGGATCCGCGCACGGCACGCCTGTTTGTCTCAGGCCCGAGTTTGAACCCGGGTTCGCCGGAGGCCGCGGAAAGCGAAGTAGCCCGGGTCGAGGAACTCGGTGTCGACTGGGTCAAGGTGCATGTCATGGAGGGCCGGGGCGAGCATGTCGGCGCGGTGATTGCCGCGGCGAAACCCCGCGGCCTGCCGGTGGCGGTGCATATCGAGACACTGGCCGATGCCGTGGCCGTGCTGCGGGACGGCGCGGCGCTGCTGGGACACAGCGTCCGTGATGAAGCGGTCGATGATGTCCTGATCGACCTGATGCGCTCAACCGGTGCCTGCCTGACCCCGACCCTGACGCGGGAGCTGTCCACCTTTGTCTATGCCGAGCGTCCCGGATTTTTCGACGACCCGTTCTTTCTTGAACGGTCGGCGCCGCATGACCTGGACAGCTACCTGACCCCGGAACGCAGCGCTCGGGCGCGGAGCCCCCAGGCGCAATACTGGCGCGATGCGCTGCCATTGGCCAAACAGAACATGACAGTGTTGCACCAGGCCGGAGCCAGGATCGCCATGGGCACGGACAGTGGCCCGTCAGGGCGCTTCCAGGGCTACTTTGAGCATTTGGAACTTGAGATGATGGTGGATGCCGGCATGACACCGGTCGATGTCCTGATCAGCGCCACCGCCAGGGCCGCCGACTGCATCGGTCTGGGGGACCGGATCGGCCGCATCGCTCCCGGCCTATGGGCGGATATGATCGCACTCGATGAAAACCCCCTCGAGGACATCCGCAACACACGCACATTGCATGGCGTCTGGGTCGCGGGCAACCGTGTGCGCTGAGTCCGTTGCTTCCAACAGCCCCTGGACACGAGCTTGCCGAAACCCCCGTGCGGCCGTTCCCAAGGAAGTGAGGAATGCAAGCCCGCGGCGCCAGCCAAACGCGGACAGGTCGGGCCAAGCAATGTGGAAGATGTCTGTAAAGGCCTGTTTGCTATAATCGCCCTCCGCATCTGGGTTGAACGCCGCGACACCATGATACCCCAATAAATCAGCACCATAGAGAGGCTTTCTTGGACATCAATCTCAGCGAAGACCAGGAATTTTTCCGCCAAACCACGGAAAAATTCCTCAACTCCGAAGTTCCACTAGAAAAGGTCAGGAAACTGGCGGATAGCGCCAGCGGGTTCGATCGCGGCTGGTGGCAACGGGGCGCGGAACTGGGCTGGACTTCCCTGTTGGTGCCGGAACAACAGGGCGGGGTCAGCCTCGCTGGCGAAGGCTTTTTGGACCTGGTCATCGTCGCCGAGGAAATGGGCCGCCTGGTGTCTCCCGGCCCGCTGTTGATCACCAGCGTGTTTGCCGCCGCCATCGCGGAGTTCGGCAGCGAAGGGCAAAAGGAGTCTCTTCTACCGGGGGTGGTTTCCGGCGACATCGTGGGGACCTGGGCGCTGTATGAACCGGGCGGACGCTGGCAATCGGAGCAGATTCACCTGGAGGCAAAGTCCCAGGGCGACGGGTATATTTTGACCGGCGCCAAATCGCCCGTGGAAGCCGCCTGCGAAGCCGATCACTTTCTGGTGACGGCCCGCACCGGGGATGGGCTGACCCAGTTTCTGGTGCCGGCCGGCACCAAGGGCCTCACCGTCAAACCTCTGGAGAGCCTCGATCTGGTGCGCCGTTACGGCGAACTGCACTTCGACAAGGTTGAACTGCCGGCATCGGCGGTGCTCGGCACTCCAGGCAAGGCCGATGGGGATGTCGAACGGCTGCTGCACATCGCGGTGGCGCTGCAATGCGCCGAAACCAGTGGCGCGGTCGCCGAGGTTTTCAGATTTACCCTGGAGTATGCCTTTGACCGATACTCCTTTGGCCGTCCCCTGGCCTCCTACCAGGCGCTGAAACACCGCTTCGCCGACATGAAACTGTGGATGGAAGCCTGCCTGGCCACCGCCACGGGGGCGGCGAGGGCGGTTCAGAATAACGCCGATGACGCCCCGCTGCTGGTAGCCGCGGCAAAGTCCTACATCGGGGATCACGCCACAAGGATCATTCAGGACTGCGTTCAGCTCCATGGCGGCATTGGCGTGACCTGGGATCACAACATCCACCTGTACCTGCGCAGGGCGACATGCAACCAGGTGATGTACGGCACCCCCGCCGAGCACCGCGAGCGCATTGCCGGGCTGATTGGCATGGACGACGCATAGAGCACCCTGGAGAAGGCACACGATGACCGACACGACACGCGACACTGAAGATCTGCAAGCCTTTCGACTCCGCGCCCGGCAGTGGCTGGCGCAAAACATGGACAAGGCGAAACAGGGCGCGGGCCGCCCCTACGAGGCGCGCTGGGCGGAAGAAAGAGTCCTGCAACGCAAACTGTACGATGCGGGTTTCGCCGGGATTTGTTTCCCCAAGGAGTACGGTGGCCAGGGCCTGAGCTATGACTACCAGATTGCCTTCGATGAAGAGTCGACCGGCTACGATGTCCCCTACTGCCTCGACATTCCCACCTTCGGCATCATCGGCGCCACGCTCCTCGAATTTGGCACCGAAGCGCAGAAGAAACGCTATATCCCCAAGATGCTCAGTGGCGAGGAAATCTGGGTGCAAATGCTCTCGGAACCCACCGGCGGATCGGATCTCGCCTCGGTGACCACCAGGGCGACCCAGGATGACAAGGGTTTCCTGGTCAACGGTTCTAAAATCTGGACCTCGAGCTGTTACGCCGCCGATTTCGGGCTTTGTGTCACACGATCCAATTGGGATGTCCCCAAGCACAAGGGTATCACCGTCCTGATTCTCGACCTCAAGCAGCCGGGAGTCACCATCAACCGCATTGTCGGTGTTGAGGGCGATGATGAATTCTGCCAGGAGTTCTTCGACGATGTCCGAGTGCCGCTCGACAATGTCGTGGGGGAAATCGGTGATGGCTGGACGGTGGTCCGGGGCTTGCTCGCCCATGAACGCAATTCACTGGGCGGCAGCTCGGTATTCGTCAGCAGCAAAAAATTGTCGGCGGGACGAGACACCGGCGGTGGCAAGGCGCCGTCCCTACAATACGCCATCGCCGCGGGCGCCACCAAGGACGCGACGGTTCGCCAGCTTGTGGCCGAGGCCCATGTGCTCGATATCGTGCAGAAGCAGACCGTGCAACGGATAGCCACGGGCATGGCGAAAGGCCGCTTTTCCGGCCATGCCGGTGCTCTGTTGCGCCTGATGGGGGCCAGGGCTTCCGTTCGACATTCCGACATTGCGCTGCAGATCGCCGGCAGCGCGGCGGTTGCCTGTCATCCCGGGGACAGGCTCGGCAAGGTCGGCAGCCGGTTTATCGGCCGCCAGGGTTCCGAGCTGGGGGGTGGCAGTTCCGAGATGCAGCGCAACATCATCGCCGAAAGACTGCTGGAAATGCCGCGGGAATATGCCGCGGATAGCGGTATTCCCTTCAAGGATGTGCGCCGCAACGCCATGCCGGGCAAGTAGCTACCCTAGTTGGGCATGACCCTGCATGTCATGGCGACGATGGGGCGTATTCCTCCCCTCGCGAGTCGCGCCGCTTAGCCGTTGATTGGGGTTGAGTGTCGTACCCGGACACAATCCGCCGGACCAAAGCGGGAATATGGCATTGCATCGATTTCCGCTATAGTTCCTCGCGGCGCGTTGTGTCCAGCGCCAATTTTCCGTGACCCAAAAAAGGGATAACACAATGGACAGAAGCTACCTGCTCACCGGCCTCGTCTACGGCATTCTCGGCATGGCCCTCGGTATTTACATGGCCGCCACCCACAACCACGGACAACTGGTGACCCATGCCCACCTGCTGCTGGTGGGCTTCCTGCTCTCCATGTTGTACGCGGTGATCCACAAACTGTGGCTGGGACAGCCCCATCGCTGGCTGGCGCGAATCCAGTTCGGTGGGCACCATCTTGGCACGGTGCTGATGGTGGTCGGCCTGTTCCTGCTCTATGGCCGCCATCTGCCGGCGGAGACACTGGAGCCCGTGCTGGCCATCGCTTCCCTGATCGTGCTGGCCGCGCTGGTGGTGATGCTGCTGATGGTGGTGCAGGGACTCAGAAACAGTCAGGTTGCGCGGCCAAGCCAAGGCTGAACGGCAGCGGATCCGCGGCAACAAGGGTCCTGAACACAACATATTTTCAGGAAATCAGTTATCCATGGCGACCGAACCTATCGATCAGGGATCGCCCCGTCGCCCCTATGCACTCGCCATAGGTGGAGGACTACTTCTGTGGTGGCTTACGGCAGCCGTGGCAGGCGTCAGGGAGGCCTGGGACTCCGGTCTTTACTGGCTGGCGGGCTATCCGCTGTCACTTGCTCTTGCCGGCTGGCTCGGTTACCGCTTTCCCGATAGGCCCTGGCGCTGGGGGCTGTCCGTGATGCTGGCGCAGTCCCTGGCACTGGCGCTGACCGCGGGGGGATTCGGCCTGTTGCCCCTGGGCTTGATCCTGTTTTCCATTCTGGCGCTGCCCGCCATTGCCCTGGCGCGAATGGCGGCGGGCTTGCGGCTGCGCCGAGGTAGTTATTAACCCGGCACGAATTATCGTTGGGTTAATAATCGGCACAGGGATGTGCCGCCATTGGCCGTAGGCCAATGCAAGCCCCGGAAATACCAGGAATTCGACGCAATTCCGCCAGTATTTCCGGGGCGAGCATGCAAATAGGTATGGATACCTATTTGAATGCCTGGTTGATAGCAGTCTGCTGATAAACGTCGGCGAGGCAACCAGAAGCCTGTTCAGACCAGGCCCAGTCTATCCCCCGGCCACGATCGCTCCATCATCCCCCAGGTGAGCTCTCCACCCCATCGGTAGCGCACCGCCGCCTGCTGCACCACGGGAAAATTGGTGGGCATGCCCGGGCGCGGGGTGACGAAACTGGACATGGTGGTTTGCCCGGCGATCTCCACCCGCTCCCTGGCGGTTTCCAGCACCAGGGACACATCCTCACCCGTCGACCGCAGGTTTCGCAACCAGGGAGCCTTCACCACACGGGCTGGCATCAGTTGTCCGTCACCTTCGAAGATGTATCCCTCGCTGAAGGCGGGTCTTCCATCGGGGCGCGGCGGGTAGGCGATATAGCCGAAACCCCGGCCACTGGGAAACCATGCGGACTGCCAGCAGTGCCCCCGGAAAGCCGCGACGCTGCGTACACCCTGGCGGCGAATGCGCAGTCCGCTACCGGAAATGGGGTAGGTCCGGTCACCCGCCCGCAGCATCCCTTGAACGCGGAACAGTTGTTCGTGGCGCTGGCCACCCAGCAGCGCCGACTCGTCGCTGGCGGCAAGGGCCGCGGCGGCTTCCGCCAACAGGGTGCCCTGCACCCAGGGGGGCGCGGCCATCTCCGCTTCGAGATGGAACGCCAGTTCCACCGGGGCATTCATCCCGGCATCGTCGCCCCGGATCTGGCGCTCGCTGCTGGTCAGCAAAGCCTTGCCATTGAAATCAGCTCGCCAGCGACGAAAGGGTTCGATGCAGTGAAACGCCAGGGGCCCGGCCCCCAGCACCGCCGCCCTGCCCTCTCCATCCA
>JBJHDJ010000043.1:0-11465 GCA_050486485.1 Porticoccaceae bacterium | reverse complement strand
GTGTTCAAGGACCGAAAGGGCGACCAGTACAAGATCGTCAGTTTCTACGCCAAGAAGGCGCGGGGCATGATGGCCGGTCATATCATCCGCAATCGCCTGACGGATCCGGAAGCGCTCAAGGATTTCGACGACGGCGGCTACCGCTACAACGCCGCCGCTTCTTCGGCAACGGAGTATGTGTTTCTCCGGGACGAATCGGTGGCGGCGCCGTGAAACCCTTCTCCCAGGCCTGCGAGAACAACAAGGGGCCGATCCTCGCCATTCTGGAACGGGTGTTCGCCGACACCCGCCGGGTACTGGAAATCGGCAGCGGCACCGGCCAGCACGCCGCCCACTTCGCGCCGCGCCTGCCCCACCTGGCGTGGCAGACCAGCGACCTGGCGGAAAATCATCCCGGCATCAACGCCTGGATCGACGATTGCGGCGCCGTCAACCTGGCGCGGCCCCTGGTGCTGGATGTGTTCGGTCAGGGCTGGCCCGCGGGGCCTTTCGATGGCTTTTTCAGCGCCAACACCTGCCACATCATGCCCTGGGAGGGGGTGGTGGCGATGTTTGCCGGGCTGCGGCGCTGCGCCACGGCCGACGCCGTGCTGGCGCTGTACGGCCCTTTCAAGTACGGCGGGGCGTTCACCACCCCCAGCAACGCGGCCTTCGACCGGCATTTGAAGGATTACGCGCCCCATCAGGGCATCCGGGATATCGAGGCAGTGCAAAGCGTGGCGGGTGATAGCGGCTTTATCCTCACGGAGGATAACCCCATGCCCGCCAACAACCAGTTGCTGGTGTTCCGCCGCGAGGCACTGGGGTAGTTTCGGGGTTGAACCGAAGGCGCTTGGCAATGTCCGTGCCGGGGGCAGGTCTCGGTTGCCAGGAAGACTTTCGAGACACGCCGTGAACCCTTCCCTGGGGGCTCGACAGCGCCATCCCTGGCGCTGACGGTCTCGAAGTCGTCCTGGCAGACGGGACCGAGCTACGACGCGACACGACCCTTAATCACCGAGGCTAGAGCTCCTCTCGCTTCCTGTCCTCCTCGGAGCCAGACCTGGCCTCCGACCAATCCCGGTAGGGACGCACCTCGCGGGGCGGGGGACCCTGGTTCTCAACGCTGAGGCCGCTGTCCCCCAGCGGGTTGATGGTGGTGATGGGCGATTCCCGGCTGGCGGGCTGCACAGAAGCAGGCTCCTTCCCGGGTCCGCCGATGCGCTCGTACACCTTGTCGTCCACCGGCACGCCGTTGCGCAGTCGACGCTTCTCGCAGTCCTTGATGCCGGTGTCGGGGTTGTCCACGCAGTACCAGCCCACGAAGGTGTCACCCCCGCCCCCCTTGCCGCCGAGGCCAGGCATGCCGCCACATCCGGCGAGCAGGACAACGGCCGCCCCGGCCACCATGGTTCGCAGCGGATTCATGGCTCAGAAGCCCAGCTTGGCGAGAATGTCCGACACATCCCGCATGACACCCGCCAGCTTGGGGTGCCTGACCTCGAAATCGGACGCCTTCTTCTCCAGGCGCTGCCGCAGGTTCTCGCCTTCGTCTGGCTCCAGCTGTTCGCCGGCGGCCACCCGGCCAATATCGGTCATCACATTGGTCAACAGATCCTCGGCCTGCCGGTCGCGGCGGGTGGCGGTTTCGAGTTCCTTGTGAAGATCGTTGAGCTGGTCGCGCAACTGGTTCTTTTCCATCATTGTCTCCTGGGCCTGTGGTGGGGCGAGGGTAAGGCTGACCAGCTTAACGCCAGCTTCCTGGGCATGGGCCAAAGCGCCAGATCATCAACCCTCCTGAATGGCAGTATTTTACAGGGTATCCCGATGCAGGCACAGGGACGGAGATCGCGAGGCTGCAACTTTACCCCGGGCCATTGTCCCGTTATTGTCTCTATCTTCGGCAACGGCTGCCTTGCCGGGGGTTGTCACCCCGGAGGCGCCTCGCCACATCAGGGGAACAGCGTCCAATGGCATCAGAGAGTGACTCCAGGCAGCGTGGCGGCGGATGGATGGGTCTTTTCGGGAGACGCTCGCAACCGCGTCCAGGATCCAATGTTGAAGCGCGCCTCGCCGCCATGGAAGACCGCGAGGCCATAGCGGACCTGGTCTACCGTTACACCGAGGCGATACGCAATGGCCGGCAGGTGGACTGTCTGGACCTGTTCGTGGATGACGCCACCATCGAGATCCATCACGCCGATCCCCGGGTGGCCGGCAGAAGCCAGATCAGCAGTCGCTTTGCCGGCAAGGGGGAGATCGCCGGCAGCTTTACCCAGGTGGCCGGGGAGAACGCCCGCATCTGGCCCATGATCCACAACCTGCGCATTGCCCTCGATGGGGACACGGCGAGCAGCAATTGCGTGATGATGGCGGTGGTGTGGCCCCACGGCAAGGAGTATGTAGGGGAATACCACGACACCTACCGCAGGGAGCCCGGTGGCTGGAAGTTCGTTTCCCGGCGGCACACCCTGTTCGGCGACACCACCGGGCGCTATTCCCTCGACGCCCACGCCGAGTACCTGTCGGTCAAGAATTGACAAGGGGCGAGCCGTGAAGACAAGGGGTGAACCCAATGGCACTGAATCAAGCCCCTTTAAGGTAGTAGGGCGGTGTCCCGGGGTAGAGTTTTCGAGACCGTCGGCGCCAGGGACGGCGCCGTCGAGCCCCCATGGATGGGTTTACGGCGTGTCTCGAAAACTCTACCCCGGGACGCCGACCGGACTACGAAGTCCGATATGCCTTAAATTTAGTGCCACTCAGGGGTGAGCCATGAAGTTGCCGGTGGTGAAAACCAAGGTCCAGGTACGCTACTCCGACACCGATGCCATGGGCCACATTTCCAATGAGTCGTACATCACTTACATGCAGGTGGGCCGTCTGGCGTTTTACGAGGAAATTACCCGCGTCACGAGCTACGACCGGCCCTCGGTGGTGGCCAATCTCAACATCGATTTCATCAACGAATGTTTTTACGGCGATGACATCGAGGTGATCACCTGGTGCTCGAAGGTCGGCACCAAAAGCCTCGCCATCGCCAGCGAAATTTTCGCCAACGGCGTGGTGGTGGCGCGGGGGACTGCCACCAATGTGGGGTTCAACACGGAAACCAGGCAATCCGAAGCACTGCCGGCCGACTGGGAGGCTTCCGATTACAGGGGCGGGAGCCCGTAATCAGCAACTCCCCGCGCCACTTTCACGCCCTATTTGTTTCCCAGGGAAATCTGCCTGGGACCGGAAAAGTTTGTCTGACCGCTGACGCCGGAGCGGACTTTTTCGATCTTGCCCCCGGCCTTGAGGAAGGCTTCGGTCTGTTCCCTCAGCATTTCTGAAGTCAGCACGGCTGCCGGTTGTTTCTTTTTGGGGGGCGCGTGCTTTGGCGCATTTTTCATAATTGGCCTAACCTTGACACGGAATTGACGGACCATTGTACACCAACTGGTATTTTTTTGCCGGGGCGCCGTTGCCCAGCGATGGCGTCCAGGACTTGTCCCCGCGGTGGCGCACCTCCAAACTTCCCGTAAACACACCTTGAAGCAGGCGCCATGACCCTTGCCCAGCCGCCACAGAATTTCGTTTCCACCGGCCACCCAGGCCTCGACGATGTACTGGACGGCCTGCGCATCGGCGACAATGTGGTGTGGCGGGTGGGGGATATCGAGGACTATCGGCGCTTCGTCGAGCCCTTCGTGGCGGCGGCCATCGCCGCCGACCGCGCCATCGTCTATCTGCGCTTTGGCCAGCACCCGCCGTTGCTCGAAGCAGGCGGCCGCGTACGGGTGGTGAGGGTGGACGCCCTGCGGGGGTTCGCGGACTTCACCGGCCATGTGTGGCGGTTGATCGAGCAGTACGGCCGCGGCGCCTTCTATGTGTGCGACTGCCTCAGCGACCTGCTCAACGCCTGGGCCACCGATCACATGGTGGGCAACTTCTTTCGGGTGGTGTGCCCGCTGCTGTACGAGCTGGACACGGTGGCCTGGTTCGCCCTGCAACCCGCCAGGCATTCCCGCATGACCCTGACCCGCATCCGCGAAACCACCCAGGTGATGATCGACATCCACCGCGCCGATCAGGACATGCAGGTGCAGCCGGTCAAGGTGTGGCGCCGCCAGTCTCCCACCATGTTCCTGCCCCACCGCCTGCGGGGCGACCGCTTCTCGCCGGTGGTGGACAGCAGCGACGCCACCCGGCTGCAGGCCCAGATCGAACTGCTCGAGCCCCGCCAACAGCCGCTGCTCGATTACTGGGACCGCCTGTTCCTCGACGCCGCCGAAGCCCAGGCGGGCAGCGACCAGGGGGCGCAACAGGCCATCCTGGAACGGATCCTGCCCGCCTTGATCGGCCGCGACCCCCGCATCCAGGAACTCGCCGCCCGCTATCTGGGGCTCGACGACCTGCTGGCGGTGCGGGCGCGGATGATCGGCAGCGGCTTCATCGGCGGCAAGGCGGTGGGCATGCTGCTGGCCCGCGCCATTCTGCTGCGGGACGACCCGGAACTTTGGCGACAGCGGCTGGAACCCCACGATTCCCTGTACCTCGGCGCCGATGTCTACTACGCCTTTCTGGTCCACAACGGCCTGTGGCCCGGCCTGATGCGCCAGCGCCGCGACGACGGCTATTTCCAGGAGGCCGCGGCTCTCAGGGATGCCATCCTGCGCGGAGAGTTTCCCCCGGAGGTCGGACCCGAGCTGGAACGCCTGCTCGACCACTACGGCCAGTACCCCATCCTGGTGCGCTCCAGTAGCCTGCTGGAGGATGGCTTCGGCAATGCCTTCGCCGGCAAGTACGACAGCGTGTTCCTGGTCAACCAGGGGGATCCGGCGCAGCGGCTGGCCCGTCTCGAGGACGCCATCCGCGCCGTCTATGCCTCCACCATGGGCGAGGAGGCCCTGACCTACCGCCGCCAGCGCAACCTGCACGACCGCGAGGAGCCCATGGCCCTGCTGCTGCAGCGAGTCAACGGCCGCTACCACGGCCGCTACTACCTCCCTGACGCCGCCGCCGTGGGGGTCTCCCGCAATACCTTCGCGTGGGATCGGGACATGGACCCGGAGGCCGGGCTGATAAGGCTGGTGATGGGTCTCGGCACCCGCGCCGTGGATCGCATCGAAGGGGATCACGCCTGTGTCATGGCCCTGGACCACCCCCTCAAGCGGCCCTTCAGGGACAACCGCGATGGCTACCGGTTCTCGCAGCACCTGGTGGATGTGCTGGATGTCGGCGGCGACGGGCTGTGCACTTTGCCCCTGGCACGCCTTTGCGACGAAGTGGACAGCCTGCCCCTGGAGCGGCTGGCGGAGATCGACCGTGAGGCCAGCGAACGCTCCCGGCAACTGGACGGTGGCGGTCCGGTATGGCGCCTCACCTTTGCCCCGCTGATCCGCCATAGCGGGTTCGTGGCCAGGGCGCGGCGCATGCTGCAAACCCTGGAGGCCGCCTATCGCCACCCGGTGGATGTGGAATTCACATTGCATCTGGATGGCGACGGAGAACCCAGCTTCAATCTGGTGCAATGCCGTCCCCTGCCCACCCTGGGGCGGGAGGGGGCCGTGCAACTGCCGTCCCAGATCCCGGAGGAAGACCTGTATCTCGCTACCCAGGGGCACTTCATGGGGGGCAATATCAACCTCGGCATGGACCGGGTGATCGGCGTGGAGGCTTCAGCCTACGCCTTGCTGACGGTTCAGCAGAAATACGCCCTGGCCCACCATGTCGGCGCCATCACCCGCCAGGCACCCCGTGGTTGCCGCCAACTGCTGGTGGGACCCGGCCGCTGGGGCACCAGCAGCCCGGAGCTGGGGGTGCCGGTGAAGTTCGCCGACATCAGCCGCGTCGCGGTGCTGGTGGAAGTGGCGGAGATGGGCAGCGGCATGGTGCCGGACCTGTCCTTTGGCTCGCACTTTTTCCTGGATCTGGTGGAAACCGGCATCGCCTTCGTGGCGCTGTTTCCAGGAGAGGCGGGCACCGATTATCGGCCCCAGTGGCTGACGCGGCACGGGGAACCCCTGGCCGCCGAAGAGCTGCCCGGGTGCGAGGACAGGGCGGTGGCCAGTGCCGTGCGGGTCTATACCTGCCAGGGGTTGACCATAGGCTCCGATGTGGTCAGCCAGCGCCTGGTGGCGTGGCAGCAGCGCGGTTGAAGCCGCCACGCCGGCCGTCCCCGGCGACCACAGCCGCCCCCTGGGCAGGCACCCACCCACCCTGGGTTTTTGGGTAATTTCTTTGGACGATGTCGCCTAGCAAGCCACGGCCGATTGCGCCAAGATGATTGCCAGGGCAGAAACCATGCCGCGCCATGTTCACCTCTGCCACCCTTACCTCTACCCTGCCGGAGGCCTCGATGATTCGCGTCACCCCCCTCACCGACAGCACCCCCCTGATAGGCGACGGAGCCGCCCTGCGGGAGCGCTGGGAAAAGGACGGCGTGCTGTTCGTGCGCGGGGTGATGGATCCGCGACTGATCGCCTGGGCCCATGAAAAATACCGCGAGGCGCTGATCGCCGAGGAGCTGATCGACCCCGACAGCGAGGAGCCGATATGGACTGGCAAGCAGCCCAAAACCCGCCGCCCCTGCGACGCCCTGGGTACCTCGGTGTGGCACGAGATCGTCAAGCAGCCGCTGCTGAACGCCATACTGCGGGACATCTTCCGCGGCGAGCCTGTGTGGATTCCCATCGCCGCCCACCGCTCGGCGCTGCCGACAGGACCCATCGCCCGGGATGAGGATATTTTCGCCGGCCGCCACCAGGACGGCTTTTTCAACGAGGGCATGCAGTTCGCCATCTGCTGGATGCCAATCCGGGACGTGGCCATGGATTCCGGCAGCTTCGCGGTGGCCCCCGGCACCCACAGGCAGGGAGTTCTCCATGTGGAGGATCGCGACGGCTACCCGATTCCAGCAGGAGTGATTCCCGACGAGGCCTGGCGGTCGGCGGACTTCAAGGTGGGGGATGTGCTGATCTTCGACTACCTGACGGCCCACGCCACCCTGCCCAATCCCTCCAACCAGATCCGCATGTCCCTGGATGTGCGCGCCATTCCGGACTGGGCGCCGCAACCGGTGATCGGCACCGTGGACCGTGTCGATGGCCTCGCCGTGACCATCGACACGGACGAGGGCGACAAGGTCAGGGTGCAGGTCAACGACGCCACCTTCATCCGTGACATGAATCCCAGACCCCGGGTACCCACCAGCGAACTGACGCGCATCGCCTATCCGGGCGCGCGGGTCATGGCCATGGCCCACCAGGACGGTCGCGCCACCGTTCTGCGGCGTAATTTCTATTGAAAACGGTGCAGGTAGCCACGCCACCCCGTGAACCAGCATTAGGGGCATCTCTATTGTGGAGGCGCACTATGTGGAGATGCACTATGGATAACACCATGAACTACCGTGCCGCCTCCACCGAAAATCACATTCTCGAACCCGGCGATTTGTACGTCACCCGGCTCCCTGCCTGGCCGCCGTGAAGCGGGCAATGGCGGCCACCACAGGGTCTATACTCAGGGGGCCAGTGAATTCATCGCCATGCCCCACGGCAAGGAGTCTATATGCAGCCCGTTGACCAGACAGACCATATCGCCATCCTGGCGCTGATGATGGTGGGTGTCCTGACCAAACGGCTCAGGGATCTGGGACAGCTCGACGAGGACACCGCCAAACACCTGCACAGCCTGGTGAATAGTGTGCGCACCCACGCCAGGACCTCGGGGATCGACGACCTCAGCGTGCTGTTCGACAATATCGAGCGGGCCTTGCGCTGAAGTCAGCCGCCGAATCCCCTTCAGGCGGGACGGCGGGCAACCAGCTCCCGGGTGGCGGCCATGGCCTTGCCCTCCCTCTCTCCCGTGGCGATACAGTTGGCGAGGATCTGCTGGTTCTGTTCCCGCACCTTGCCGCCGTGGTGGAAGCGGTTGAAGGCGGTAAAACCCATTGGCGCGGCGGCCGCGTCCGTCTCGCGGATGGATTTTTCCAGCCGCTTGTCGCTCATCAGCAGGGGGAACAGCTTGCCCGGTAATCCATGCCGACGCAGTCCCATGATCTCCCGCTGGGATTCACAACACAGGTGCCACAGCTCCTGGTCGGCAATGAGCGCATCGGTGCCCTGCCAGCCGTTGATCTCGCTGGCGGCGATAAAGGGAAAGAACATGTTGGTGAACATGGCATAGAGTCGGTGGGGCACCCGCTGGCAGTGGGTGACACCGCACCGGTTGAACAGCGCCACGAACGCCTTGGTGCCCCTGGCGGGACGGGAGGAGACGATAAATCCCGGGCGCTTGGCAAAATTCAGGAAGGCGATATCGGCGCTGTTGTGCAGCTCGACATCGGTGGGGGGCGGCAGGGGCATGTCCGCCCTGTCCACCTGGTAGGCGAAGGAGCCCATGGTGCCCTCCAGCAGATGTTCGTTGTCGAAACCGGTGGTGCTGGCGATATGTTCGCGAAGCCCCAGACCGACACCGCAAAACAGCAGGTGGGCGCCACTGCCTGCATAGATGCGACCCAGGGCCTCCAGGGTGGCCACCCCCGCCTCGCCGCGGCAGGTGGCGCCGTCCAGCGTGACCAGGATAAAGTCGAAGGATTGGCCTTCCAGCGCATCGACAGCGGTGAAGACCCGATAATTATCGAGCACCTTCACGGTGTGATCGTTGTAGCAATAGAGCCGCTGGGGCCGGGAGAGGGCCTCCTGCCGGTGCGGCCGCACCAGGAAGCTGATCTCCGCCCCCGCCAGTTGCAGATGGTAGGCGCAGGCGAGGCCGAGCCCTCCAGCGCCGACAACCAGAATGTTTTCCTTGCTCACGGTGTTCTCCCAAGGTGTCCAAGAGGCGTGGCCCGGGGGTGGGCCGGTGTGTCCCTCAGTGTAACGGAAAGCCTACCCGAGGAGTACGACAGCCCCAAGGACAGGCAATGAAAAAGACCCTGCATAGAGCGTTTAGGGCACCTCTATTAATTCATGACCAAAGCGCGCTGTGCCGATGGATTTTTTCCCGACCTGAACTAGACTTGATATCCCATCACAGTCCACCGAGGACACCGCCATGAAAGGCCCCCTTTCCAAACTGATCATTGCCCTTGCCCTTGCCGTCTCCCTGCCCGCCTGGCCCGCCGCCTATATCAAGTTCGATGGCGTGGAAGGGGAGTCGCGACGGGCTACGCACGGTGATGAGATCGAAGTGCTTTCCTTCTCCTGGGGAACATCCTCCCGTGAGACCGGTTCTGGTCTCGCCACTGGCCAACGCCAGCACCAGGCCCTCACCTTCACCCTGACGGCGGGCAAGTCGTCCCCCAAGCTGCAGGAAGCGCTGGCCTCCGAGACCCCGCTGACCAATGTCAGGCTGGTGGTGGATGGCCGGGAAACAGTGATGCACAGCGCCCGGGTGGTGTCCATCGAGCGCGACGCCGACGGCAACGAGGTGGTCACCCTCGAGGAAGTGACCGGACGTGCCCGGACCTCCCCAGCCGCGGGCGCAAGCGAGGCCAAGAAGAAGGGCAATGTGGAATCCGCCTGGAAAGTCGAGGAAGGAACGAGATAACCCGCATCACCCGCGCCAGTTCGTGAACTCTGCGTTTTCCCCGGTCACCGATCAACCTCGAACTGGCGCCCACCCCGGCTTGACATGGCCGGGGAATCTTTCCATCGTAAGATCACAATAATTGTTCGCCTATCTCCATGCCGAGGAGCAGGTTTATTCCCATGCCTGGCGCAACGGCGACATCATCATCTGGGACAATCTGGCGATACAGCACGCCCGCGGCGAAATCCGTGGCGGAACCCGTACCCTGCAAAGGGTCACCATCGCCGAATACGGCTACTGGGATCAATACCCGGTGGACATGCCCACCTACGAGGCATTGCAGGAAGTCAAACACCGGGCAACGCCCCAAGCCCCTTCACAATCCAACAACTGGCCAGGAGACACCGAGTCAGGGAACAGGGTGCTGGAAGGCAAGACGGCGCTGGTCGCCGGCGGCACCCTGCCCTGCTCCGGTCTCGGCGCCGACTGCGCCGCCAAGGCGGCACTGGAAATGTTCGTCAAGGTGGCCGCCGACGAAGTCTCCAAGGCCCAGATTCGCATCAACGCGGTGCGACCCGGCTTTACCCGCGCCGAGGGTACCGAGGCCATGTTCGCCGATGAAACACTGCTGAAGACCTTCACGGACTTTATTCCCACGGGCCGCGCCGGCGAACCCGAGGATCTCGCCCGCGCCATTCGCTTTCTCGCCGGGCCCGAGTCCGGCTGGGTGACGGGGCAGATTTTTGCCGCCGATGGCGGCCAGGAATTGCGGGGGTTTCCCGACCCCAACTACTCCCTCGACCTGATAGACGGCAAGGCAGTGATGAACGGGGTGCGATCCGGCAGGCCACCCGAATAACCAACACCGCATATCAGGACCACGGGTTGCACTGTCAAACTAAAATTTTGCGCCGACCTCCACTCCGAATGTGATCGGCTTGCTCCAGTTCACGCCCATGCCTGGCTGGTTGTACTGAACTTGCGTCTTGTATTTTTTGTCGGTCAGGTTGTCGCCCCAAAGGGCGATCCTGTAGGTATCGCTGGGGTCGGTCCACTGTGCCCGCAGTGAAAGCACTTCATAGGCTTTCTGAGGGAACTGGACGCCCGAGGGGCCAAAGTAGAACTTCGAGCTGTAGAACAGATTGCCCGACAACAACAGTTCGCCACCAGCCAGATCGGTCCGGTAGAGGCCACCGATATTGCCGGTGAACTCCGGTGTGCGCTGCATCGTCACATTGCGCAGGTTGGTGGGCGTGATCAGGAATGTCGCGCCAAATGCGCCACAGGCTTCGGGTCCGAGGATCGGGACGCAGGGCTCATAGATCGGTGCATCCTGGAACCGCTTGTAGCGGGCATGTACCCAGGCGGCGCCGGCATTGATCTGAAGGTTGTCGGACAGGTCGAAGCGGACTTGGCCGTCAACACCCTTGATCTCGGAAGTTGCGGCATTGATGATTTGCGCCTGGCCCGTCCTGAACAGCGAAACCTGCAGATCCTGATAGTCGTAGTAAAACGCCGATGTTTCGAGGGAGAGACCAGGGGCGTCGTATTTGAAACCGACCTCGAAGGCGTCGACCTTCTCCGGTTTCACGAAATTACCGCCGCCACCACCGACATCGAGCAGCGCCGCCTTGTAGCCCCTGGTGTAGGAAGCATAGAGGCTGCTCCTGTCCGTCGGTTTGTAGCGGACCACGAAGCGCGGCGTTGTGTTGCTCCGCCTCGCTGCCTGGTACCCGTCCGGATTCACATCCTTGACATAGTTCCGCGTACCGCCGGTAAACTGATCGATATACCAGGCATCATCGATCCGGTCCTCCGCGTAGCGCACGCCGGCGGTGATGAAGAGCTGGGGCGTGACTTCATAGGTCGCGTCGAGGAACGCCGCGTAGCTCCTGGTGGTGGTGCTCGAACCAAAGCGGGAAAAGTCCGACCTTTCGGTAATGCCAAACCCCGGGGCATAGTCGAAGAAGACA
>JBJHDJ010000042.1:6332-11699 GCA_050486485.1 Porticoccaceae bacterium | reverse complement strand
GGCCAGGGCAGACTGATTCCCGAGACCTATGTCTTCGACAGGTCCATCATGGGGATATCCCGCAAGGAAAGCCTCGAGGTCGACAGCGATGACGGCACCGCCCATAGCGAGCGCAGAAGCCGGGACACATCCCTGGACTTCAGCCCCGGCATGCTCGGCCCCCTCAGCTACCAGGTGGCCATGGCCCACGACCTGGCCAGGGGCGAGGAGCGGCTGACCTACAGTGTTCTCCATCGCGGGCGCCTGCGGGAGTACGAATACCAGGTACTGGGGGAAGTGGAGATGGAGACCCCCATGGGCACCCTGAGTACCCTCAAGGTGGAGCGGGTGCGCGAGGACGACGACCGGGAAACCCTGCTGTGGCTCGCGCCATCCCTGAACTTCATGCCGGTGCGCCTGGTGCAGCACGAGGACGGCGAAACCTATGAAATGAACATCAAATCCTTCACACTTGGTCCGTGACGAATCGGCCAGTCGAGGGTCTCAGGGTAAGGGTGCCCCCTCAACCGCGACGATCGGCGACATGCGCGGTCAAACAACGGCAAGGCGGCCACCTACACGGTTTCGCCAATCGGTTGCCAAGGGCGGAATGGCCAAGGCGCCGTAGTGGCGATAACACCACTGAACGATGAACCAGCAATTGACACGGGACGACAGCCCATGACCCTGAAAGCAGAACGCGAGGACCCTATCGCCAGCCGCCTCGGAAATCGGGGCAGGCTGCCCTTGGTGATTGCCGGCATCGTCGCCGTCATCATTGTCGCCCTGGTCATCTGGCTGGTGGCCAGGCCCGCGGCCCCCCCGCCCCAACCCGTGGTCATCGAGGAGATACCGGCGCCGCAACCCGAGCCGCAAGAGGAAGAGGACCCTTTCATCAGCGCGGCGCCACCCATTCCCGTGCGCGAACCCCTGTACCTGGAAACCGTCGAGGAGGAAGAACCGGAGGAGCTTCTGCCCGAGCTCCACCAAAGCGACGATTTCACCCGCGACCTGCTCGCCGCCCAGAGTGACTCCGACCAGTTGGCCAACTGGCTTGGCACCGACGACCTGATCCAGAAATCCGTGACCGTGATCGACAGCCTGGCCAGGGGCGAACTGGCCATGCATGTGCTTCCCATGGAACCGGTGCCGGGGCAGTTCCAGGTGGTGGTGGAGCAGGATATCACCTGGATGGACGAAGACAATTTCGCCCGCTACGACGCCTATGTGAACGCCCTCACCAGCATTCCACCCCAGGCCCTGGCCAACAGCTTTCACACCCTGCGCCCGCTGCTGGAAATGGCCTATAACCAACTGGGCCGCAACGATGCCGGCCTCGACCGACGCATCATCGCCGCCATCGACCGCATGTTGCTCACCCCGGATCACAACGGCCCCTTCGCCCTGGAGCGGGAGTCGGTGATGTACCAGTTCGCCGACCCGAGCCTCGAGGCCCTGCCGAATATCCAGAAACAGCTCCTTCGTATCGGCCCGGACAACCGCGCCAAGGTTAAGAACTACCTGCGGGAGCTGCGCGCGGCCTTGCTGAACAACGGTGATTGAACGGCTTCCGCGTCACAGCGGTCAGTGGGAAAAACCTGTTCCGCAAGCTCCGGAATGGCGCGCCGAAACGGGATACCGAATCCCCCAACGCATGGCCACGGGGGTCAGAGAAAAATCCACAACAACAGCCCGCCCAGCAATAGCCGGTAGACCACAAAGGGCTGCATGCCAACCCGCTGGATGAAGGCCAGAAAATAGTGAATGCACAGGTAGGCGCTGATCCCCGACAGCACCACCCCGGCCAACAGATACCCCCACTGCACCGGCTCCGGAGCCACCACCAGACCCCAGGCTTCCAGCGCGCAGGCCAGGAAAATCACCGGGATGGACAGCAAAAAGGAAAAGCGCGCCGCCGCCTCGCGACTCAAGCCCATGAACAGGGCTGCGGTGATGGTGATCCCCGACCGGGAAGTGCCGGGAAACAGGGCGATGGCCTGGGCGATGCCAATCACCAGTACATCCTTCCAGGTGATGCTCGACACCCGGCGCTCGCCACGGTGCCGCCAATCCGCCCAGCCCAGCAACAGGCCAAAACCGATCAGCCCAGCGGCGATGGTCAACGGCGAGCGCAGCAGGGTTTCCACCACATCGCGAAACACCAGCGCGGCGACGCCCACCGGAATGGTGCCGAAGATCACCGCCCAGGCCAACCGGGCATCGCTGTCCAGCCGGCGGGTGGCGAGACTGTGAAACCAACCACGGGTCATGGCCAGCAGGTCGTGGCGGAAATAGACCACCACCGCCGTCAGGCTGCCGAGGTGCAGCGCCACATCGAAGGCCAGGCCCTGATCCCGCCAATCGGTCAGGACCGGCACCAGAATCAGGTGAGCGGAGCTGGAGATGGGCAGGAACTCCGTCAGCCCCTGGACGATGGCCAGCACCACCACTTGCAACCAATCCATGCATTCATTTCCGAACGGCGACCAGACAGGGGTGGCAGTAAATCACGGGAACCACGCCGCTGTGAACAGGGGACGGAATTTATTGCCTGGCAGCCTACCGGAGTTATCATCTCCATGTCGGAAGCCTGCGCCAAAATGGCGGTGCAAAAGTGTCAATGGCGGCGGACTGATTTGACTCATGTTGCCTGCGTCTGTAAGATGCCCGCCGTGTTCAACTGCGGAGTTCCCTTAGTGGAAACTTGTTCCAGTCAAAGTCGCCAGCCGGCAGTCGATGCCGGTATTCGCTCGACAGGATAACGCAGCCCCGCTGCCACTTCCTGCCGAGCGCGGGAAGTGGTGTCACAACGGCCCTTGTGGCCTGTCTCCACTCTCGACAATGTACAGCTTATTCAAAAAGCCCCCCGACAAATGTCAGGCGGCCGTGCCCTGCGCAAGCTGATTTGAGCTAAGCCCTGCCGGACTTTTGATGAACCGGCCTTTTGAATGAACTGTTCCCTGGTGTTGGCCTGACGGCGATGGCCCGTCAGCCCTGTGACGAGCAAGTTCCGCGGTTGTCGCACCCCCGCGACACACAAGGTGTCCGCGCTCAACCACAGGAGACAAGCCATGCTGTTCAAAAAATTCTCCGTGCCCGCCACCCCGGGCCGCCTTGCTATCACCCCCGTCCTGGCCACCCCCGCCCTGGCGTTTTGCCTGGGGCTTTTCGCCCTGGATACCCATGCCGCCCGTCCCATGGTGACCGACGACGCCGGCGTCGCCGAGCGCGGCACCTGTGAACTGGAAACCTGGATCGAGCGCCCCAGGGACAGCACCACCCTGTGGCTGCTGCCCACCTGCGGGATTGGCGATGATCTGGAGCTCACCCTGGGTGGCTCCCTGGCGAGGGAAGAATCCAGCAACGATTTCGGCGAAGTCGAATTGTCCGCGAAATTCGTGCTGCACGACCGGGGGCCGGACACCTGGGCCCTGGGGCTGGCCGCCGGAGTCATCCACGACACCCTGGCCGACAGGGCCCGGCAGGAATACTTCGCCTATCTGCCGGCTTCGCGATCCTTCGCCGACCAGCGCCTGACACTACACGCCAACCTGGGCTGGCTGCGGGAACGGGAAACCCGCGATGACAGGCTCACCTGGGCGCTGGGGGCGGAAACCCCCGTGACGGAAAGCACCCGCCTGTTCGCGGAAACCTTCGGCGAGGACGGCGACAGACCCTTCTATCAATTGGGTCTCGCCCACTGGCTGGTGGCGGACCGGCTGCAGGTGGATTTTTCCTACGGCGACCGACTTCAGGGCGGCAGCGCCGAGCGGGTTTTCACCCTGGGCCTGGTGCTGGTCTCCGACCCATTTTTCCAATGACCTTACCCTTGCCAAATCCGTAAGCCATGAGCAAAACCGACCCGACGATCCAGCCCCGCCGGCACACCATCTCAGCGGGGCACAAAACCAAAAGGAGCTGTACCATGATCCGCGAAGAACTGCTCAGCCTGCCGCTCCCGCTGATTGACGCACCGGATCGCGACCCGTTTGTACAACTGGTCCACAACACAGCTTTCGCCGACCTGGCCAACGCCTTCCGCGACCCGGAAACCGAGGAGGCGCTGCCCTCCCTCATGAGCCAGTCCGAGCGGGTCGCGTTGTTTGAATACCTGCCCGACGATGAGCGGGTGGAGCGGGGGGGACATCCTCAAGCTGGCCTCAAGGACACCTCTATTACTCGTTCATCCGTGCATCCCACGCATCCCGCGCTACAATCATGCTGAGACAACGACAACACGGAACCCGCCCCAATGAACGCGAGCCCAGCGTGGCGCCTTTCCCTAACCGGATTGCTGACCCTGACCGGATTGCTGACCCTGGCCCTGCTGGCCTCGCCGCTCCATGGCGATACCACCGAGCAGAACGGGGAAGAACGGGAAAATGACGAATGGTTCGACCTGGGCCACGAGTATGTGGTTGACCGGGCTGACAATATCGCCCGCTGGATGGACGAGTTCTTCGGCGTCAGCCGGGTGGAGGAGGAGGCCCCCTACTCCACCCTGCGGTTGCGGATGGAGCAGGAATGGGACGAGCTGGATGGCTGGGACGGGGGACTGCGCCTGCGCGGCAAGGTGCACCTGCCCAACCTCAACAGGCGGGTGGCCCTGCTGTTTTCCGATGACGACCGGGAAACCGACGACCTGTTGATGGATCGCCAGGACTCACCGGACGACATCGCCCTGCAGTTCACCGCCCGGGAACGCAAGAACTACCGGGTGGACTTCAAGCTGGGCCTGCGCTCCTCCCTGCACCCCAAGGGCTCGGTGCGCTACCGCTACGAGTACCCCCTGCAACCGGATCTTATCGGGCGCTTCAGCGAGGAGGTGATCTACCGCACCGATGACGGCTTTGCCTCGCAAACCCGGTTCGAGCTGGACAAGATTCTCGACGAGGATCGTGTCGTCCAGTGGTTCAACCGGGTCAACTGGGCGGAGGACAGGTCGGGACTGCGGTGGCGTAGCGGCGTGTCCTACAACCAACGCCTCAGCAACCGCCGCGCATTCAGTTACTTCGCCGTCGTCGGTGGCGAGACCAGCCCGGACCCATTCACCACCCGCTACGGCCTCGGCATGCGCTACCGTCAAAATTTCCTGCGCCCCTGGCTGTTCGCCGAGGTGCAGCCGGGCTACTACTGGCGCCGCCCCGAGTACGAGGACAGCCGCGAGGGCGCGGCAACCATCCTGTTGCGCATCGACGCGGTGTTTACCCGGGATTGGGATTGAGGGTTGAGTCTGATGTCTGATGTCTGACGCCAAGAAGTTTGTGCCAAGGACTGGGGTTTTCCAAGGGCCGGTATTACCGGAACAGGGGTTCTGGGTGTCGGGATGATCTCGTGGCTCCGTCGGAGTCCCGGGCAAGGTGGCTCCGGTTATTTTCTCAACTCCTT
>JBJHDJ010000042.1:0-6322 GCA_050486485.1 Porticoccaceae bacterium | reverse complement strand
GTTGAGTCTGATGTCTGAGGTCTGAGGTCTGAGGTCTGAGGTCTGAGGTCTGAGGTCTGACATCTGACGTCTGACGTCTGACGTCTGACGTCTGACGTCTGACGTCTGACGTCTGACGCCAAGAAGTTTGTGCCCTGTAGCGGGATTGTCAAAGCACAGGTGTTGCCGGAACAGGGGCCGGGATGATCTGGTGGCCACGACGGATTCCCGGGTAACGGTGGCTCCGGTTATTTTCTCAACTCCTTGCGCAGCACCTTGCCGACATTGGACTTGGGAAGCTCGTCGATAAACTCCACATGCTTGGGCACCTTGTAGCGGGCGAGGTTTTCCCGGGCGAAGTGGCGGATATCGTCGGCGCTGAGATCCGGATTGCTTGACACCACGAACAGCTTCACCGCCTCCACGGAATCCGGATCCTCGACCCCCACCGCGGCGCACTCCACCACATCCGGGTGCTTGGAGATCTCGTCCTCCAGCTCGTTGGGATACACATTGAACCCGGAGACCACGATCATGTCCTTGAGACGATCGACGATGCGCAGGTAGCCGTCATCGTCCAGGGTGGCGACATCCCCGGTGTGCAGCCAGCCATCCTCGTCGAGCACTTCCCGGGTCGCTTCCTCGCGCTGCCAGTAACCCATCATCACTTGGGGGCCGCGGATCCACAGTTCCCCGGGTTCGCCATCGGCCACCGGTTTGCCCTCCCCGTCCAGCAGCCGCGCCTCGGTGTCCGCCAACAACCTGCCCACCGTGCCCAGACGCGGGTCGGCGACGGGATTGAGGGAAACCACCGGGCTGGCCTCGGTGAGTCCGTAGCCCTCGACGATGCGGCAACCGGTGGTCTGTTGCCAGCGTTCGGCGGTATCCCGGGTCAGGGCCATGCCGCCGGACACGGTGAAGCGCAGCCTGGAAAAATCCAGTTGGCGAAACCCCTGATGGCGGCACAGGGCGTTGAACAGGGTATTGAGGCCGGCGAAAAAGGTGAAGGGCAGTCCCTTCAAGGCCTTGACGAAGGCATTGAGATTGCGGGGGTCGGGGATCAGTATGACACGCGCGCCGATGCCGACCCCCAGCAACATGCACAGCATGAAAGCGAAGATATGGTAGATAGGCAGGGGCGCCACCAAAATTTCCTCCCCTTCCCGCAGATCGTTTTGCAGGGAGTCCTCAACCTGCTGAATATTACTCAGCAGGTTGCGGTGGCTGAGCATGGCGCCCTTGGCGACGCCGGTGGTGCCCCCGGTGTATTGCAACACGGCGAGATCGCCAGCCTGGCGATCCACTTCCCTGCAGGGGGATTTCTGGCCGCGGGCCAGGGCGTCGCGAAAGGACACCACCTTGCGGGGCCTGTCGATTCGCTTCAACAACCGCTTCAGCCCCAGCGCCCCGTTGATGACATGGCGCTTCAAGGGGGGGTGCAGGTCGCCCACTCCGGTGATGATCACATGCTCGACGCCGGTATCCTCCTGTACCTTCGCCACATTGGTGGCGAGGTCGGCAAGCACCACCACGGCCCGCACCCCGGCATCGGAGAGTTGGTGATCCAGCTCGCGGCGGGTGTACAGCGGGTTGGTGTTGACCACCACCACCCCCACCTTCATGGCGGCCATCACCACCACCGGATACTGGAGCAGGTTGGGCAATTGAACGGCGATGCGATCACCGGGCACCAGCCCCAGGCCGTTCTGCAGGAACCCGGCGAAATCGCTGGCATGGGCGTCCACTTCCCGGTAGGTCAGGGTGTGCCCCAGGCAGGTGAAGGCCGGCTTGTCGGCAAAGGCGGCCACGCGGTCGGCGAAGAAGTCCTTGAGATTGGCATGCTGGCTGGCGTTGGTTTTCATGGCGCGCTTTCCACTCCTGAACCTTGTTGTATTTATGTGCCCGGCAGTGCCGGACAGAAACAGTCCCACTTTAGCATTCCTGCCTCAAATGCCAAGGGAGGATCAGTCGTGCAAGGCCGCGTTACAATGGCGGCCCAGCCCGGTTCGGTTCTTTTATGGTCAGCAACCCCTCGCCCCCCGCACCCCGCATATGGGTAGATGCCGATGCCTGCCCCAAGGCCGTGCGGGAAGTGCTTTTCCGCGCCGCCCAGCGACGCCGTGTACAGGTGATCCTGGTGGCCAACCAGCCGATGTCCACCCCGCCCGGCCCACTGGTCAAGGCGATTCAGGTGCCGTCCGGCTTCGATGTGGCTGACAACCATATCGTCACCGAACTGGCGCCCGGCGACCTGGTCATCACCGCCGACATTCCCCTTGCCGCGGAGGTGCTGGCCAAGGGGGGTGAAGCCATCAATCCCCGGGGGGAGCGTTATTCCCGGGAAACCATTCGCCAACGATTGGCGATGCGCAATTTCATGGATGAGATGCGCTCCAGCGGTATTCCATCGGGTGGGCCGCCGCCTTTCGGTCCCCGGGATGTACAGTCCTTCGCCAACAGCCTGGATCGCTGGCTGGCCAGGCTGCCCCAGGGGCGCGTATAATCCGCCACCGTTCACCCAAAGCCCCCTGAGGGCTCCCCTCGAGTCACACCACCATGTCAGCATCCCAGTTTGCCGCCCTCGGGCTCGGCCCCGCCATCGTCGCCGCCCTCGACCATCTCGGCTACGAGCAGCCCTCCGCGATCCAGGAACAGAGCATTCCCCTGCTGCTGGCGGGCAGGAACCTGCTCGGGGTCGCCCAGACAGGCACCGGCAAGACCGCCGCCTTCGCCCTGCCCCTGCTCGACAAACTCGATGCCGCCCAGCAATCACCCCAGGTACTCATTCTCACCCCCACCCGGGAACTCGCCATTCAGGTGGCCGAGGCCTGCCAGAGCTATGCCCGCAAGCTGAAGAACTTTCATGTGCTGCCTATCTACGGCGGCCAGGACATGGGTGGCCAGTTGCGCGCCCTGCGACGCGGCGTGCAGGTGGTGGTGGGCACCCCTGGTCGGGTGATGGATCACCTGCGTCGCGGCAGCCTCAATCTGGCGGAAATCCGCGCCGTGGTGCTGGACGAGGCGGACGAAATGCTGCGCATGGGTTTCATCGACGATGTGGAAACCATCCTCGCCGAAACCCCCGACAGCGCCCAGCGGGCCCTGTTCTCCGCCACCATGCCGGCGGCCATCCAGCGCATCGCCGCCAGTTACCTGGGGGACGCGGAGGAAGTGCGCATCCAGGCCAAGACCCGCACCGTGGAACGCATCAGCCAGCGCTACCTGCTGACGGGCAACCACCAGAAGCTGGACGCCCTGACCCGCATTCTGGAGGTGGAACCGTTCGACGGCATGATCATCTTCGTGCGCACCAAGTCCAGCACCGTGGAACTGGCGGAACGCCTAGAGGCGCGGGGGTTCGCCGCCAGCGCCCTCAACGGCGACCTCAGTCAGCAACTGCGGGAGCGCACCGTCAATCGCCTGAAAAACGGCCAGTTGGACATTCTCGTCGCCACCGATGTGGCCGCCCGCGGCCTCGATGTTGAGCGCATCAGCCATGTGGTGAACTACGACATCCCCTACGACAACGAATCCTATGTGCACCGCATTGGCCGCACCGGGCGCGCCGGCCGCGAGGGCAACGCCATCCTGTTCGTCACCCCCAAGGAGCGGCGCCTGCTGGGGGCCATCGAACGCTCCACCCGCCAACCCATCGCCGAGATGCAACTGCCTTCCGGTCAGCAGGTGAGCGAACAGCGCATACAGCAATTGCGCCAGCAATTGCTGGCCACCCTCGGCCAGGAGGATCTGGACCGCTTCAAGGCACTGGTGGCGCGCATCAGCAACGAACACGAGGTGGACAGCCTGGACATCGCCGCCGCCCTGGTCTTCATGCAGCAACTGGAGCGGCCCCTGTACCCGGAATACCAGGATCCGCCGCCAGCGTCCAGGGAAAGGCCTGGCCGCGACGCGTCAAGGGAAGGAACACAGGAGCGGGAAAAGCCACGGGGCAAGCGGCCATCGCCACGCCTCCCAGACGGGGAGATGCCGGTGATGGAACTGTATCGCCTGGAAGTTGGCCATCAGCAGGGGGTGCAGCCCAAGGATATCGTCGGCGCCATCGCCAACGAGGCGGACATCGACAGCCGCTATATCGGCCGCATCGAGATCCACGACGATTTCACCACCGTCGATCTGCCGGAGGGCATGCCCAGGGAACTGTTGGCTCACCTGCGCAAGATGCGCATCCGTAGCCATCCGGCGCTGATCAGCCGGGTGGAACCCGGCCAGGAACTGCCCCCCCGCATCCGGGGCAAGCGGGGAGACCTGCCCGGCAGCGGGGATTTCCCCAAGAAGGGCAAGGGAAAGGCCAAGGCGCGCAAGGACTCCCCGGGCAAGTTCGGCGACAAAACCGGGAAAAAACCCCATCGCGGGGGAAAGTGATTCGACAATAGCGCCGTTGAGCGCGGTTCGGCATCGCGGGCCACCCCGGCCCGGGAAGTGTCATCCCGGCGGCGGATGCCGGTATCACGGACTGCATTCAATGCGCCCCACCCGGCCGGGTGGCGGCGACTTCGCGGTCAACTGGCCCCGGGATGCTTCCACATCTTGCGGCCCAGTTCCTTCTGCAATTCCCGCTCCCTTGGCCAGCGGGTGTGGCTGCGCATGAACTCCTTGACCCGGGGAGCCACCTCCTCCCGAAAACGCCGCCCGCTGAACACGCCGTAGTGCCCCACCCCTGGCTGGATATAGTCCTGCTTCATGGAATCGGGAATATTCACGCACAGGTCGTGGGCCGCCTGGGTCTGGCCGATACCGGAGATATCGTCGTTCTCCCCCTCCACGGTCATCAGCGCCACATCGCTGATGGCCTCAGGCCTCACCAGCCGCTCGCGGTGCATGAACTCGCCCTTGGGCAACTTGTGTTTCTGGAACACATCCTCGATGGTCTGCAGGTAGAAGTCCGCCGACATGTCCATGACCGCCAGGTACTCATCGTAGAATTCACGGTGTTTGTCGGCGCTGTCGTTGTCGCCCTTCACCAGGTTCTTGAAGTACTCGCGACCGGCCTTGAGATGGCGGGTGCTGTTGAGGGACACGAAACCCGCCAACTGCAGGAACCCCGGATAGACCTTGCGCATGAAGCCCTTGTTGGGAAAGGGCACGGTGTGGATGGCGTGGCGCTTGAACCAGGCCAGTGGCTTTTCCTCCGCCAACTTGTTGGGGGCTGTCGGAGACTTGCGGGCATCGATGGGGGAGCCCATGAATGTCATGCTGGCGGGGCGGTTGGGATTGTCATCCTCCGCCATCACGCTCACCGCCGCCAGCACGGGGGGGCCCGGTTGACACACCGCCAACACATGGGCGGCGGGACCGATGAAAGACAGCATCTCGATGATGTACTCTATGTAATCATTGAGATCGAAGCGGCCGTCGGACAACGGGACATTGCGCACATCCACCCAGTCACTGATGAACACCTCGTGATCCGGCAGGAAGGCCTCCACCGTGGCCCGCAGCAGGGTGGCGTAGTGCCCCGACATGGGGGCGACCACCAGCACCCTGGGATCCACATGGCCGGATTTGCGAATCAACTCCAGGTGGCCGTCGGCGCGCTTGAAGTGCACCAGGTTGCAGAACGGTCGCGACCACACCACTTTGTCCTCCACCGGTACCTGGATGCCGTTGATGGTGGTAAAGGGCAGGTTCCATTCCGGTTTGTCGTAGCGCCGGGTACTGTTCTCGAACACCTCGTAGGCCGCCAGCAGGTTCTTGTGTAGCAGGGTGTTGGCGAAGGGGTTGTAGGAGGTTTCCAGCATCTCCTTCTGGCATTTGGCCAGCTTGCGCAACGGGGTCAGCGCAATGTGATTCATCTCGTAGAGGTGGTAGAGCATGGTGGTTCTCCGCTAGCGGCTATCATCAGGTGGCTCCCATCACCCTGTGGCGATGTGGCCCGTCATGCTGCACTGCACAATTCACTTCCATTATTCATCATTCACCCAGCGATGCAAGCGGCTGGGTGGCGATACCGTATAATGGCGCTCTTTTCGGGCCTGTCGACACCATGAATCCAGCGATGTCAGCCGATCCGGGCCGTTACGGGCAACAACTCGACGCAAAGCTCGACGCCCTGCGCGAGGATTTTGCCGGGCTGGGCCTGCCGGAGATCGCCATATTTCCTTCCCCGCCCTGGCACTTTCGCATGCGCGCCGAATTTCGCGTCTGGCACGAGGGTAATCGCAGTCACTACGCCATGTCACCCCCTGGCGGCGGCAAGCCGCGACCCATCAGCGACTTTGCCATCGGCTCGACAGCCATGGTGGAGACCATGCCGAGGCTGCTACAGGCCATCGAGGACAACCAGGAACTGCGACGCAAATTGTATGCCGCTGAGTTTCTCACC
>JBJHDJ010000041.1:0-11905 GCA_050486485.1 Porticoccaceae bacterium | reverse complement strand
GCCCTGGATGGTGCGGCCGACGACCACCCCGGTCAGCGAGGAGGATAGGCCCGCGATCAACGAGCCAGTGATGCTGAGGGCAATGACGATAAGGAGTACCAACTTGCGGTCGTACATATCGCCGAGACGCCCGCAAATGGCCGCCGACACAGCCGAGGCCAGGAAAAAACTGGTGATGGCCCAGCCGACCGCGTCGGGGCTGCCGAAATCCTGCACCAGATAGCGCAGCGCCGCATAGACCATGGTGATCTCGAAGGTGGCGAGGATCTCCGCGGCGATCATCGCCACCATCACTTTCATTTTTATAGTACTCACTGGTACTTCTCCAACAGGTCATAACGACGATGGACTGGCGGTCTGGCTCAGGGTTGGGACTCCCCGGCGTCCGAGGGGGGCAACAGCTCCTCCACCCGCCGAACCCGCTGCTCGGTGGCCTGCTGGAGTTGCCGATCGGCGTCGATGGCCCTTTCCAGATGGCGCTGATGGTTTTCCCCGCCATCGCCACCCTCCGGACCCCGCAAGTTGAGCAGGGTGTGGACGATCAGCCCCAGTACCAGCAATGACAGCACCAGGCGAATCACAGGCAACTCCTCTCGATAGGGGCGTGGTGGAAACCAGTTTCGCGCGGCGGGAATGCCTGCGCGGCGGCATCAATGGTAGTGAAAGGCGCGGGGGATGAACAGGGCATAAAACACAAACTTGCCACGGCTCCAGGCCGTCCGCGGCTGGGCCAAAGTCTTGCAACAGGCTATGCTGCGCTCTGACCTGCTCAATCCTTCGGCCCAACCGGAACCGACCCAGGAGGCCCTGCGATGACTGTGTACTACCGAGAGTTCCCAACTCCCATAGCCGACCTCGGCGCGCTGCGCATCGCCGCCACCGGAGATGCCCTCATCCACTGCGATTTTATCGACAGCCCGGCGGCGCCTGTGCCGGCGGGCTGGCAATGGTCCGACGACAACGCCGTCCTCACCGCCTGCCAGAAAGCCATCGAAGCCTACTTCAACGGTGGCGAGTTGAAGTGCAGTTTTCCCCTGGCCCCACAAGGCAGCGACTTTCAGCGCCAGGTGTGGGACGCCCTGCGGGAAATCCCCGCTGGACAGACCCGAAGTTATGGCGATGTGGCGCGGCGCATCGGTCGCCCCACGGCGGTGCGCGCCGTGGCTGGGGCCATCGGGCGCAACCCCATCGGGATTTTGATCCCCTGCCATCGGGTGATCGGCAGTGACGGCTCCCTCACTGGCTACGCTGGCGGCCTGCACCGCAAGTCGGCGCTGCTGAGCCTTGAAAAAACAACATGACCCGTTCTCCCTACCGAGAACTCCCTGCCAACGGCTGAGTGCCGGGCGATCAGCACTCAGGTCGTGCTACCATCGCAACCCGACGGATAACCCGTGTTTTGCGGTCGGCACGACAGCGCCGGTCGCCTCCCCCGATCCACCGCCAAGCCCATCGAAGCATTGGCCGGCACGACAATGATCGCCCATCCGACAGGCGGCACGGAGCGGCTTGGCGCAATTGACACCAAGGAGTGAAGCTTGACAGTAATCGACTGGATAGAAGGCGACAGCCTGAAACTGGCTTTTCCCGCCCACAGCGGCGCCCTCCGGCAAGGCGGCACGGACTTTCTCACCCACGCCTTCCGTGCCTCCGGAGCGCTGGCGGCGGACAACAGCGTGACCGCCATCACCGAATGCGAGGAGACCCTGGGTGGCAGCACCGGCCGCAAGCTGAAGCTTTCCGTGGAATACGCCAGCCCGCGGCCCGAGCTCCACCAGCACCTTTTCGTGAAATTCTCCCGGGATTTCGACGACCCGCGCCGCGATCAGGCCCGCACCCAGATGGAACTGGAAGTACTGTTCGCGCTGCTGTCCCGCAGCCCCGATTTTCCCATCACGGTGCCGGCCTGCTACTTTACCGACTATCACCAGGACACCGGCACCGGCATTCTCATCACCCAGCGCATCCCCTACGGCGACGAGGGCATCGAGCCCCACTACCCCAAATGCCTGGACTACCTGATGCCCGACCCCCTCGGTCATTACCGGGCCATCATCCGCGCCCTGGCACGCCTGGCGGGCACCCACAAGGCAGGCCGCCTGCCCCCCATCGTGGAGCAGTATTTTCCCTTCGAACCGGACAAACTGGCGGTGAGCGTACGCGAGCCCTTCACCCCGGAACAGATCAGCCGGCGGGTCACCCGCTACGCCGATTTTGCCCGCGCCTACCCGCAATTGTTACCCGAACAGGTGCGCGGCGAGGCGTTTCTGGAGCAATTCGCCGAGCAGGCGCCGCGCTTCCAGGCCCTGGTGCCGGTGGCCACGGACCTGCTGCGCGGCAACCCGGAACTGATCGCCTTCTGCCACTGGAACGCCCATGTGGACAATGCCTGGTTCTGGCAGGGGGCCGACGGCGAGGTCGAATGCGGGCTGATGGACTGGGGAAACGCCAGCCAGATGAATGTGGCCATGGCCATCTGGGGATGCCTGAGCGCCGCCGAAACCTGGATCTGGAGCGATCACCTGGAGGAACTGCTGGCCCTGTTCGCCCGTGAGTATGCCGCCTGCGGTGGCCCCCGGTTGGATCTCGACGAGTTGAAGCTCCACCTGGTCCTCTATGTGGCCATGATGGGGCTCACCTGGATGCTGGATTCACCGGCCCTGATCCAATCCAAGGTGTCGGACCTGGCGGAAGTGAGCGACCGCTTCGACCCCCGCATCGCCGACAATGAAAGAGCCCGCTCACAATTGCTGATTCTCACCGCCTGCATGAATCTGTGGCAGCGGGAGGACATGGGCGCGGTGCTGCGCATCCTGGAGGACGCGGCGCGGCGCCGATGATCGCGGCCCAAGCCATCGTCGCCACCAGGAGCGGCCCTCGCGCCTCGGTGCAACCAGTCCGCTGCCTGGGGTGCGCCCCACGATGACGGCGAGGCCAGCACTGCATTGAGGGTGGGGGTGGGGGTGCTGGTCATGCCTCCGCCTACCCTCCCCCTACCCTCCCTTGTCATATCCTGCCTTCTTGGTAATATCGGTTACCAACCCATCCTTGGAGGGCAACGACTTGTTTCCTGAATACCGCGACCTGATCACCCAACTGAAACACAAGGACCACCACTTCGATCGCCTCTTCAACAGGCACAACGACCTGGATCAGAAGATCCAGAACATGGAATCTCACCTCGACCCGGGCACGGAAATGGAAATCGAGCAACTCAAGAAGGAAAAACTGAAACTCAAGGACGAACTGTTTCAGATTCTGCGCAAGGCCAGGGAGGCGAGCGCCTAGGCCTGACGATCACCGACCCAGCATCCCACCGCCGCAAACCCGCGGGTCTCGAATGAGCAGGCGGTGTTTCAGCCCCCATGACAAAACGCCCGGACGAATGTCCGGGCGTTTTGCGTGAAGGTCACTACCGGGGCCTGTCAGAACCTCACATTGATGGATGCGCCGAAAGTCCTGGGCATGCCCCACATGGACAGGGCGCCCAGCTGCTGAGCCAGCACCTGGGTGCGGTACTCCGAATCCGTCAGGTTGTCGCCAAACACCGCCAGGGTGTAGGTGTCCGACGGGTCCGTCCAGGCGGCCCGCAGACTCAACAACTCGTAGGAACCCTGTTTGAACTGCTCCGAGGAATCAAAGAAAAAGCTCGAGGTGTAGTACAGGGTGCCACTCAGGTCGAGGATTCCCCCCGCCAGTTGTGAGCTGTGTATAACCCCCAGGTTGGCGGTGTACTTGGGGGCGCGCAGCATGCGATTGCCCTTGGCCTGCACATACTCGGGCAGGAAGGTGCCGAAGGCCTCGCCGCAGGCGGCAAAGTCCAGACACTGATTCCACAGTTGGGAGTTGTCAAAGCTCTTGTACTCGGCGTCGATCCAGGCGCCCCCCAGGTTGACGCTCAGCGCCTCGGTCACCGCGAAGTTGGCCTGGGCATCGAGGCCGTACACCCGGGAGTCGGCGGCGTTCTCGATGATGCTGCGGGGCCCGTCAAAGGTGGCCACCTGGAGGTCCTTGTAGTCGTAGTAATAGGCGGCGATGTCGAAGGTCATGTTGCCGGCGGCATACTTGTAGCCCACCTCGTAGGCGCGGATCTCCTCCGAGTCCACATCCACATTCACCACATCGGTGCCCCCCACATTGAGCAGCGGCGACTTGTAGCCCTGGGTATAGGAGGCGTACAGGCTCGACGAATCCGTCGGGGTATAGCGCAACACCACCCGCGGGGTGACGGTGGTTTCCTTCACATCGCGAATATCGAAGCGAATGATGTTGAGGTCGCCGTCCGCCTGGTTCATGTAGGCGTTCTTCACCTCGTCGCGGCTGACCCTGAGCCCGCCGGTGAGGAACAGGTCGTCGGTCAACTGGTAGGTAAGGTCGGCGAAGGCGGCCATGGCGCGGGTATCGGTGCCGGAACCGGCGTTGCCAAACGGCAGCGGGCCAAAGGGGGCCCCGCCGAGGGAGGACAGAATATTGGACCACTCGCTGTCGTGCTCGAAGTAGAACAGGCCGGTGGTCCACTGCAAGCGGTCGGCGCCGGTGGAGGACAACAGAAACTCCTGGGTGAAAATGTCCTCGGCGGTGTCGAAGCGGAAGTGGAATACCGGGAAGGACGACAGGTCGAAGTCCATCAGGTTGTAGGTACGCTCGCGGCGGTATTGGGTATAGGAGGTGAAAGCCATGCCATCCAGTTCGCTGCGAACCGTAAGCTGGAAGACATCCGCCTCGGCCTCGTAGGTGGGCAGCAAATCCAGGGAAATCTCGTCGGGCTTGGTGGCCACCACGGCCCCGGGGATAAAGGCGGCGGTGGCCCACACCACTCCGCGGTCCTCGAAGGCGTTGGAGACGATGGCCCGGCCATCCTCCACATCGGTGTGGCTATAGCGCAGAATCACCGAGGTACGGTCCGTGGCGTCCCACTTGGCGCCGAGCCGCACATTCCAGTTGTCATAACCGGTGTCGTCGTCGCTACCGGTGAAGATATTGTCCACAAAGCCGTCGCTCTTGCGCAACTGCACCGCCATGTCGAAGGCCAGGGTGTCGCTGGGGCCGCCGGTGACATAGGCCTGGTAGCGCTGGGTGCGGTAGCTGCCATAGGCGGCCTCGGCCTCCATGGCGAACTCCTGCTGGGGTTCGCGGGTGCTCACCAGGATGGCGCCGCCCGTGGAGTTGCGGCCGAACAGGGTGCCCTGAGGGCCCTTCAATACCTGGACACTGGTGACCCCTAAAAGGTCGGTGTCGGCGAAAAAGGGATTGGGGGAGTAAAAGCCGTCGGTGTAGATGCCGACATTGGAGCCACCCCCGGAAACTGACACCGCGGTGCCCACGCCGCGGATGGTGGGTTGCGCCAGGGCGCCCTGGTAGTCAAAGCGCAGGCCGGGAGTGAGCTTCATGATATCGCTGAGTTGCTGCACATCCCCCTTGCCCAGCCACTCGCCGCCAATGGTGGTAATGCTGATGGGCACATCCTGGGAGCGCTCCGCCCGCCGCTGCGCGGTAACGATCACTTCCTCCAGGTAGCCGGGCGAGGTCTGGGCCACGACCTGGGGCGACAGGGCTACCGCCAGCGAGAGCGTCGCGGCGCCTAGCGGCGCCATCCCCCGGTGCTCGCTTGCCTTCCAATTAAAACCGATATGTCTTTTGCGTGCTTCATTCATGGTGCTCTCCCTGGGTGATTGCTGTCGTCTTGGGGCTTCGCGCCCTCTGTCTGTGTTTCACTTGATTGAATCATTGATGCCATGCCACTTGCCTGCGGCAGCGCGGCGCCATGCTAGTGGATCTGGCGAAGGCAATCAATTTTTCACAAAAATTCTACATATTGAATATGCCTGAAATACTATCCAGCTTCTGCGTCCGGTCAGCCACCATCGACCGGAGCATTTAACCGAAGTCGGATATAGGTCTACATAAGGAGAGTTCGGTCTGAGGCCTGACGCCAATGGTACTGATTTAAGGCATTTGGGACTTCGTAGCCCGGGATGCCGCCCTACTACCGTAAGGGGCTTAATTCAGTGCCATTGAGGTCTGACGCTGGATGTCTGGCGCCAAGATAGCTCTGTACATGATGTCAGGCGTACCGCCATCGAAACACAACGCTCACGGCATGTCATATACAAGCTGCTTTACACGGCTACTCTGCAGGAGAACGCCTTGCTCGCGATAGAACTGAGCGGTGAAATTTCAAGATCAATCGGCTTTCGACTCGCCTCCTGCTTGGAACCCTTGGTGAGAGCGCAAAGAGGCCGGTCATAGCGTTCTTCCCGCGCCCACTGGATGGGCGGGAATATTGACGACAGCGGCGACGCAGGGTTCGCTGCCCGTGTTGCGCCAACCGTGCATCACCCCGCGATCCACCACGAAATCCCCCTGCCCCAGGCTGACCTCGCCACTCTCCAACACCAGGGTGACACGGCCGGACAGTATGACAAGATAATCAATGGTATCGGTGGCGTGCATGATTGCCCGTGCGCCCGGCGGAAACTCGCAGATGGCGAAATTGGCGTGGCCGGAATGGAGCATCTCGATGTCGTAGGGGGCGACGGTATCCTCGCTGCCGGCATTGTCCGCCGGCACCCGGCAGCGCCAGGCCAAGGCGGCGCTGACCTCGTTGAAACGGGGAATTGGCCCGTCGATGATGACACAGCTCTTGCCCTCTTCATCGAGGCCTGTGACGACTCGGCGGTGATTGAGATGAGTCATGGAATAGATCCTCTGCCCTGCCACTCAGTATGAATCAGTGATTGACGTGAACAGTGTAGCCCCATCCCCACCTGAGTGGGACTGCCGTTTGTGGGGCCGTTTGTGGGAACTATCGCTGGGGCCGATTTGGTTTTGCATCCCCTGGAGCCCTCTGTAATACTCCACAGGAACTCCCCGCCACCCAGACCACCAGGCTCCAGAATACTGCTTGGCCAGGTGTCGTCTCCAGGAGATTTTGCCATGAGTAAAGAACCCGGACGTCGCCATTCCAACCTGCTGGTGGACGGTATTCAGAAAGCGCCCGCCCGGGCCATGTTGCGCGCTGTTGGTTTCAGCGATGCCGATTTCCACAAGCCCCAGGTCGGCATTGCCTCGACCTGGAGCATGGTTACCCCTTGCAACATGCATATCAACGGCCTTGCCGACGAGGCTGCCGCGGGGGTCGACGAGGCTGGTGGCAAGGCCGTGATCTTCAATACCATTACGATTTCCGACGGCATCGCCAATGGCACCGAAGCCATGAAGTATTCACTGGTTTCCCGGGAAGTGATTGCCGACTCCATTGAAACGGTCGCCGGTTGCCAGAGCTTCGACGGAATCGTGGCCATTGGCGGTTGCGACAAGAACATGCCGGGCTGCCTCATGGCTATTGGCAGGCTCAACCGCCCCGCGGTTTTTGTTTACGGCGGCACCATCAGGCCGGGCAGGAACCGAACCGATATCATCTCCGTGTTTGAATCGGTGGGCGCCCACGCCAGGGGAGCCATCAGCGAGGAGGAAGTTCTCGAGATTGAAAGGACCGCGATCCCGGGGCCGGGATCCTGTGGCGGCATGTATACCGCCAATACCATGGCCTCGGCGATTGAAGCCCTGGGTATGAGCCTGCCGGGTAGTTCGGCGCAGGAGGCGGTCTCCCACAGCAAGGTTGAAGACTGCCGTCGAGCGGGTGAGGCGGTGATCCGACTGCTGGAGCGCGACATTACGCCCAGGGACATCATGACCCGCGAGGCCTTCGAGAACGCCATCACCGTCACCATCGCCCTGGGGGGCTCCACCAATGCCGTGTTGCACATGATCGCCATGGCCGACGCGGTTGGTGTCGAGATCACCCTGGACGACTTTGTGCGGCTGGGCAAGCACACGCCGGTGCTCGCTGACCTGCGCCCCAGCGGCCACTTTCTCATGTCGGAACTGATTGAAATCGGCGGCATCCAGCCGTTGATGAAGCGCCTGTTGGCCGAAGGCCTGTTGCATGGCGACTGCCTGACCGTCACCGGCGCCACCCTCGCCGAGAACCTCGCGCAAGTCGACGACTATCCCAGGGAGCAACGGATCATCCGGCCCTTTGACGACCCGGTAAAAACCGACAGTCACCTGCGCATCCTGTTCGGCAACCTGGCGCCGGCCGGCTCGGTTGCCAAGATCACCGGCAAGGAAGGTGTGAGATTTTCCGGTCCGGCGCGGGTTTTCCACTCCGAGGAGGAAGCCATGGCCCGTATCCTCGACGGCACGGTGCAGGCCGGCGAGGTGGTGGTGATCCGTTATGAAGGTCCCAAGGGAGGTCCCGGCATGCGCGAGATGCTGTCGCCGACGTCGGCGATCATGGGGCGCGGCCTGGGCGACAAAGTGGCGCTGATTACCGATGGTCGTTTTTCGGGAGGCAGCCATGGCTTCGTTGTCGGGCACATTGCGCCAGAGGCCTTCGTGGGCGGTCCGCTGGCCATTGTCGAGAACGGTGACCGCATAACCATCGATGCCGAACGGAACGAAATCACCCTGCATGTGGAAGACGCCGACATCGCCACCCGCCTGACATCCTGGCAGCAGCCCGCACCGCGCTACACCCGTGGCGTACTCGCGAAATTCGCCCGAAGTGTGCGGTCGGCTTCCGAAGGCGCGGTGACGGATCGCTTCGACTAGCCTGGATATTGCGCCAGTTGCCGAAGCCATGGTGGTTGCCTCATACTCGCGACTACCACCCATCAATACGAACGAAAGGAATCGATCATGTTGAATTACTTCGCCCATTACCTGAATACCGCCACTCGTCACTTCGCCGGCCTGCGTCTCGGGGAGTACGCCGCGTACGGCCTGCTACTGGCATGTCTGTTCGCCCCCGTAGGCGTGCAGGCGCAGAGTCCCGTCTGGCATGTCAGTAACGGAGAGAGCCATATCTATCTGGCCGGCACCGTGCATCTGCTGCGGATTTCCGACTATCCGCTCCCTGCCCAGTTTGAAGCGGCCTACGCCGATGCCGACAAGCTGTATTTCGAAGTGGACATCACGGAATTGATGAATCCGGCCACGCAGGCGAGGATGATGCCGCAATTGACCTACCAGGATGGCACCACGCTGCGCACCTTGCTCAACGACGAGGCCTGGGATGCGCTGTCGGACTATGCCGAGCAGGTGAATCTGCCGTTACCGATGGTGCAGACCTTTCGCCCGGGTCTGCTGGTGTCAACCTTGTCCATGCTGGAATTTCAGCGCCGGGGATTTCAACTTCAGGGTGTCGACCAGTACTTCTATCTGAGAGCCGCACAGGATGGCAAGCCGACCGCAGCACTGGAGTCGGTGCAATCACAGTTCACTTTGGTGGCCGAACTCGGCAAGGGCAGTGAAAGCGAATTCGTACTGTATTCGCTGCGGGACATGGAACGGGCCGGCGACTCGATCGAGCGCCTCGTCACAGTGTGGCGCGAGGGTGACATCGAAGCCATGGAACACCTGTTCTTGGCGGATATGCGCGAGGAGGTCCCCGAAATCTATGACGCCATGCTGGTCGCCCGCAACAAGGCCTGGATGGATGTCATCCTGGGGCTGTTCGACAGCGGCCATACCGAGCTGGTGCTGGCCGGCGCGGCGCACATGGCTGGCGAGCACGGACTGTTGCAACTGCTGCGTGACAAAGGCTTCACCGTCAGGCAACTGTAAGTGGTGGCGCCATTCGGCCCGCCAGGGCTTCTCGATAGAGACCTCGATACAGTCCCGTGTCCATGACAGAGCGGGTTGAGGAACTGGCCCGCGGCCTGGAGCCGCGGGCCCCCGCTCATCCTGTTTCCGCCGATGCCGCCGCGTGCTTCGCCGCGACCAGGCCGAAAGTGAATGACGGGCCGACGCTGGCGCCGGCGCCGGCGTAGGAGCGGCCCATCACCGAGGCGGTTGAGACGCCGGTGGCGTACAGACCCTCGATGACCGAACCATCCTCCCGCAGTACCCTGGCGTATTCGTCGGTGACGACGCCGCCGTAGGTGCCAACATCCCCGGGGAAAGCCTGCACCGCATAGAACGGACCCTGCTCGATTTTGCCCAGGGTGCGGGCAATGCCCTCCCGGGTAGGATCCCCCAGCCAGCGGTCGTACTCCCGTTCGCCGCGCTGAAAATCCTCGTCACGGCCCTTGTCGCAGAAGCCGTTGAAGCGCTCCACGGTGGCCTTGAGGGTGGCGGGGTCGGCGCCGATCAAGCCCGCCAGTTCCTCCAGGGTGTCAGCCTTTTTCAGATAACCGCTGTCGTACCAGCTCTGGGGTTTTTGGGTGCCGGGAAAGGTGCCGGCGATCATGTATTTGGCCAGGTACTGGGAATCGAACACCGCCCAACTGGGCACGGCGGGCACCTCCTGGTTGCGGGCCAGCATGCGCTTGCAGTATTCCATGTAGGAGCCGCCCTCGTTCATGTAGCGCCGTCCCGTCTGGTCCACCAGGATGGCGTGGGGCTTGGCGGTAACCGCCTGGATACCCTGCTTGACATCCTCGTCCTTGGTGCCGGGTGGCAGAGTGCACTGGTTGCCGACGAATTCCTCCATCTGGGCCACCGCGGCGCCGTGGCGCATCATTTCCTCGATCATCTCACCGGTATCCGTGGCCGGGGCACTGCTCCACTTGGTGGAGGTGCCGGGCTGGTATTGTTCCCGCATGCGCTGGTTCCTGGCGAAACCCCCGGCGTTTACCAGCACCCCCAGCCGCGAACCGATGCGTTGGGGGTTGCCGTCCCGAAGGGCGACAACGCCCGTTATCGCGCCGTTCACTTCCACCAGCTCGCTCACCGGCGTATCCGGCCGGATGTCCACTCCCGCCCGCAGAGCGGCCTGCAGCATGCGCCCCTGCAATGCCGCGCCGGCGGTGGTATACCGCTTGCCGGTGACGCGGCCCAGGGCGGTGCGGAATGCGACTTTCGCGAACATCAGCCGGGACTTCCAGGAGTGCTTGTAGAATGGCAGGGCCAGCAGTTCCTCCAGGGCGGCGGGCATGTTTTCCATGAACCCGGGACGCAGGCGATCCTTCCAGTCGCCCAGTTGGTTGCGGTCGAAATAATCCGCCACCACGCTGCGGCCGAATTTCACGGCGCCGGGTTTTTCGTCGTAGTAGTCGGGCCAGCCTCTGGTGCGGTCGATAGGTATGCCCTGGTCCAGCAGGAACTCGATCATCTTCGGCGCTTCCCGCACATAGGCCAGACGCCGCTCGCGGGTGTTGCCGGGCACCGGGTCGTGCATGGCAGCCAGGGTATCCAGGTACAGCATGGCTTTATCCTCGCTGTCCTCCAGGCCGTCCCGCTTCATGAATGGGTTGTTGGGGATCCACATCACACCGCCAGAGCGTGCCGTGGTGCCGCCGACTTGCTTGTCCTTTTCGAGGATCACCACGGTCTTGCCCAGGGTCCGCAGGTAGAGGGCGGCGCACATGGAACCGCCACCACTGCCAACGATCACGAAGTCGAAGGTTTCGTCAAAACTGCTCATGGATTGTCCTTGGTTTGTTATTTGACACGGTCGAAGTCAGTTAGCGGGAGCCTTCTCGAGCCAGCCCAGGGCCACCCGCGGCGACCATGGCAGCGACGATGGCAATGGCGGCGCCCCGCCCGGGCTGGCCGAGCGGAGGCACATCCTTTGAGTCATTTATCATTGTGGGCTTGGCCGCGGCCAGCTGATGACACTGCCCGAAGAATAAACGCCCTGTTCACTCAGATCCAGCGCCAATTAGCCGGCCACGCCACGCCACAGTGCTGTTCGATCATGCCGTGGGCACACTTCGCTTCCAACAAGCCTCGGCACACCAACAGGCAGGCTACACGCGCTCGATCACCACGGGCACCGGCCGGCACACGGTGGTGCAGACAGGCGAATGCGCCTGGGCAAAATCCAGCAGATCGGCCAGCTCCGCGTCCGTGCAATCCGCCTCGATATGCAAACGGATACGAATCTCCTGATAGCCCG
>JBJHDJ010000040.1:0-12064 GCA_050486485.1 Porticoccaceae bacterium | reverse complement strand
ACGGCAGCAGCCTGGAGATAGAGAGTATCACCCTGCAGCCGGAGGCAACCTCGGAATACTATGTCGAACTGCCGATCCGCATCGTGGCCAGCGGCGGTTATCACGACTTTGGCGCCTTTGTCAGTGGTGTCGCGGGACTGCCCAGGATCGTCACCCTGCACGATTACACCATTCTCGCGGGCGAAGGCAACCGGCCGCTGACCTTCGAGGTGACCGCCAGGACCTATCGCTACAGGGCACAGGATAGATAGCATGAGGGCGTTGCATAGACTTTTGACCGTCGTTGCGCTGCTGACTCTGTTGGCGGGCTGCTCCGGTTCCCGTCACCAGGATCTGGAAGCTTACATGGCCGAGGTGCGCGCCAGACCGGCTGGGGAAATCGAACCCATCCCGACCTTTTCGCCCTATGTGCCCTACGCCTATTCCACCATGGCGCAACGCAGCCCCTTCGATCCGCCACTGCTGGCACTTTCCCCCGATGGCACCCAGGGCCGCAGCGCCGTGGCCCCGGACGACAACCGCCCGCGGGAGTACCTCGAAAACCACAACTTCGCCTCCCTGGCCATGGTGGGCACCATCTCCCGGGATGGTGTGATCTGGGGTCTGGTGGACGACGGCGCCGGGGGGATTCACCGGGTCACCATCGGCAACCACATGGGCAAGAACCACGGGAGAATCATCTCCCTGTCAGCAACTCAGATCGAAGTGACAGAAATCGTGCCGGATGGCAAGGGCGGCTGGGTGGAAAGGCCGAGAACACTGGCGCTGAGGGAGCGATAAGCGTGAAAACCGTTGGGGAATTCCTATGAAAAACGACAGGCAGCTCACCACTCGACCGATCATGCCGTGGCTGTTCAGCGGCCTCCTGGCCTGGGCGGGAGCTCTCGGCGCCGCGACCCTGGACGATATCGGCTTCACCTCGTTGCCCGGCAACGAGTTCGAGATCACCCTGGATTTCTCGGAACGCCCCCCGGAGCCGCAAACCTACAGCCTGGACAACCCGGCCCGCATTGTCCTCGACTTCCCCGGCGTGCAGAGCAATCTGGCCCAGCGCCGCCACGAACTCTCCTACGAAAACGCTCAAAACGCCGTGGTGGTCTCCGATGCCGAGAGAACCCGCGTGGTGGTGAATCTCAACCGCATGACAGGCTACAGCGCCGCCATGGAAGGGGACAGGGTGGTGCTGCGGGTCCAGGGTACTTCCAGGGCCCTGGCCGACCGCGAGGACACCGGCTCCATGTTCGAGGTGAGCGGCGAGGACAGGCCCCCGGCCACCGCCAGGTCGGTGCGCAATGTGGACTTCGCCAGGGGCGAGCGGGGCGAGGGCATTGTCACCCTGACCCTCTCCGACCCGTCCATCAACGTGGACATCCAGAGAACCGGCAACCGCATCGTCGCGGAATTTTTCCAGACCGCCCTGCCGGACAATCTGGACCGCCGCCTCGATGTGATCGATTTCGCCACGCCGGTGAGAAGCATCGATACCCGTAGCCGCGCCAACACCACCACCGTCACCCTGGAGGCACTGGGTGACTACGACTACCTCGCCTACCAGACGGACAACCGCTACATCATTTCCGTCTCTCCCCTGACTCCCGCCCAGGTGGAGGAGCGCAAGGCCCAGTTTGCCTTTGTGGGGGAAAGGCTGTCCCTCAACTTCCAGGACATCGAGGTGCGCTCCGTCCTGCAACTGATTGCCGACTTCACCGATCTCAACCTGGTGGCCAGCGACACCGTCACCGGTAGCATCACCCTGCGATTGCAGAATGTGCCCTGGGACCAGGCGCTGGATATCGTTCTCAAGGCCAAGGGCCTGGACAAACGCCTCGAGGGCAATGTGCTGCTGGTGGCGCCAGCGGTGGAAATCGCCGAGCGCGAGCGCTTGCAGGTGGAGGCCAACAAGCAACTTCAGGAACTGGCGCCCCTGGTGACCGAGTTCATCCGCATCCGCTATGCCGACGCCCAGGAACTGTTCGAGTTGTTCGATGTGGACGAAGACGAAAGTCGCCGTCGTGAGCGCCGGGATGACCGCACCGCCACCGCGTCCATCCTGTCGGAGCGGGGTACCGCCATCGTCGACCGTCGCACCAACACCATCATTCTCACCGACACCGCCGACAAGATCACCGAGTTCCGCCGTCTGGTGGAGCAGATCGATATTCCCATCCGCCAGGTGGAGATCTCCGCCCGCATCGTCATCGCCACCACCGATTTCCGCCGCGAGCTTGGCTTTCGATGGGGCGCCCAGGGCGCATCGGCGGTGGGCAGCAATGTGGTGGGCTTCGGCGGAAACATCGAGAACTTCACCGCCCCCTACAACCCCATGAACCGCTTCCCCCTGCGCGGCGGCCCCTATGTCCAGGCGGTGGACGAGGATGGCGAGCCCATTCCGCCCATCACGCCGACGCCGAGCGCCAATGTTCCCGGTGGTGAAAGTTCCGGCCTCAATGTCGACCTCGGGGTCGCCAATCCCGCCGGCCAGTTGGCCCTGCAACTGCTCACCAACAACGCCTATCTGGATCTGGAGTTGAGCGCACTGGAGAATGCCGGCTACGCGGAGATCGCCTCGCAACCCAGGGTGCTCACCGGCGACAAGCAGGAGGCGCTGATACTCTCGGGCAAGCGCATCCCCTACCAGGAGGCGACCGCGAGTGGCGCCACCAGCACGCAGTTCGAGGATGCCAACCTGAGCCTCAGGGTGGTGCCCCAGATCACTCCCGACAACCGCTTGATTCTCAACCTGCACATCACCCAGAACAATCTGGCGGCCGAGGTTTTCGGCGGGGTGCCGGTGATCGACACCACGGAAATCCAAACCACCGCCCTGGTGGGCGACGGCCAGACCCTGGTGTTGGGGGGCATTTTCCAGTACCAGGAACTTGACGAGCAGACCAAGGTGCCCCTGCTGGGGGATATCCCCTACCTGGGCCGCATCTTCAGGAATGACTTCCGCACCAGCGACAAGCGGGAAATTCTGATCTTCGTCACCCCCAGGATCGTCGAAGACCAATTGCTCGATCGATGACCCCAGGGCGGAACCTTTATCTTGTCGGCCCCATGGGGGTCGGCAAGACCACCATTGGCCGCATGCTGGCCAACAAGTTGGGCAAGTCGTTCGTCGACCTGGACGAGGAAATCGAGCGCCGCAGCGGCGCCACCATCCCCTGGATTTTCGATGTCGAAGGCGAAGCTGGCTTTCGCCGCCGGGAGAGTGAGTTGTTGCGGGAACTCAGCACCGGCACCGACAGGGTCCTGTCCACCGGCGGTGGCGTGGTGCTCGATCCGGACAACCGCCGGGTGATGCGCGCCAGCGGGCTGGTGGTGTTTCTCAGCGCCAGCGTCGAACAGCTCTACCAGCGAACCCTCAAGGACCGCAAGCGACCCTTGTTGCAGGTGCCGGATCGCCGCCAGGTGATCGAACGGCTCAAGCGGGACCGCGACCCCCTGTACCGAGAGGCGGCCCACCTGGTGTTCGAGGTGGGCCACCGCAGCTCCCGCGCCGCCACCGAGGCGCTGCTGCGCAGGATCAACGAACTCCCCTGATGTGCTAAAGTTCCGGCCCCTGCCCGGCCTGGAAACCGCCATGCAAACCCTCACCGTCGACCTCGACGACAGAAGTTACCCCATTCATATCGGCGCCGGGCTGTTGGGGGACCCGGGGCTGCTCTTGCCCCATCTCGCCAGTGGCGAGGTGATGGTGGTCAGCAACGAGACCGTGGCGCCTCTCTATCTGCAACCCCTGCTGGCATCCCTGCAAGGCCGTCGGGTGGACTCCGTCATTCTTGCCGATGGCGAGCGCCACAAGAATCTGGACACCCTGGCGATCATCTATCAGGCACTGTTGGAAAAACGTCACAGCCGCAAGACCACCCTGATCGCCCTGGGCGGCGGCGTGGTGGGCGATATCACCGGTTTCGCCGCCGCCACCTACCAGCGGGGGGTGAATTTCATACAGATTCCCACCACCCTGCTGTCCCAGGTGGATTCCTCGGTGGGGGGCAAGACCGGAGTCAATCACCCCCTGGGAAAGAACATGATCGGCGCCTTCCACCAGCCGGTGGCGGTGATCGCCGACGTGGCCCTGCTGGATACCCTGCCAGCCCGGGAGTACAGCGCCGGACTGGCCGAGGTCATCAAGTATGGGCTGATCGCCGATGCCGGATTCCACCACTGGCTGACGGACAACATGGAGCGATTGGTGGCCCGCGACCGGGAAGCGCTGGTTCACGCCGTCGAAACCTCCTGTGCCAACAAGGCCAGGGTGGTGGCGGCGGACGAGCGGGAGTCCGGTCTCAGGGCCATTCTCAACCTGGGCCACACCTTCGGACACGCCATCGAAACCGGCCAGAACTACCAGGGACTGTTGCACGGCGAAGCGGTGGCGGTGGGCATGGTGCTGGCCGCCGAACTGTCGCGCCGCCTGGGCCATCTCGGCGAAGCGGATGTCCGGGCCGTGCGCTCCCTGCTGGCGCGGGCGGCGCTGCCTGTCACGGTACCCGACGGCATGACAGTTGCGTCCTTCAAGAAGCACATGGCCCTGGACAAGAAGGTCGAGGGTGGAGTGGTGCGGCTGGTGCTGCTGAAGTCCATCGGCGAGGCCTACATCAGCGCCGACTACGATCCGTCCCAGCTCGATGCCCTGCTGGCGGATAGCGGTTGCCCCTGACCCGGTGGGCCGCGCCAAAGTCACCAATGCCCTGTAAAGCAGTCGCCCGGTGAGCGGCTCGCTCGAGGAGCGGGGGGCCACCGAAACCTCGAGCCCGTATCGCTCCCCCCTTGCCAGGAGTCGCGGCCGCCATCGTATTCGGTCGGGTGGCGTCAGCCGATTTGTCCGGCAGGTGGGCGGCGTGTAAAATGTGCCTCCTTTTGCCCGCGGCAACGGATAGCCGTGTCAGTATGGTTTTTATAACCTTATGATTCTTTTGGAATATTAGTATGTCGCAAGGCTTGTATCGGCTGGATGAATTTCGTGACAACTGTGGCTTCGGCCTGATCGCCCATATCCGCGGCGAAGCCAGCCACAAGCTGCTGGCGACAGGTATCGAAGCCCTCACCTGCATGACCCACCGGGGTGGCATCGCCGCCGATGGCAAGACCGGGGATGGCTGCGGCCTGCTGATCCAGAAACCCGATGCCTTCCTGCGCCGTGAAGCCCGCGCCCTGTTCGGCGCCGAATTGCCCGTTCTCTATGCCGTCGGCTCCGTCATGCTCAGCCTCAACGACGATCCGCGCCAGGGCGCCAGGGCCGTCGTCGCCGAGGAAGTGGCCCGGGAAAACCTCAAGTTGGTGGGCTGGCGCGAAGTGCCCACCGACAACAGCATTCTCGGCGAGATTGCCCTGCGCACCCTGCCCGCCTTCGAGCAGGTGTTCATCGCCCCCGACGGCGAACTGTCCGAGCAGGAATTCGATGCCAGGCTGTTCGTCGCGCGTCGCCGTATCGAGCACCGCCTCAAGGGGGACAGCAGTTTTTACTTCGCCAGCTTCGCCAGCCGGGTGCTTAGCTACAAGGGCCTGATGATGCCCGCGGATCTCACCCGCTTCTATCCGGATCTGCGGGATCCGGACATGCACACCGCCATCTGCGTGTTTCACCAGCGCTTTTCCACCAACACCATGCCCCAGTGGCAACTGGCCCAGCCGTTCCGCATGCTGGCCCACAACGGGGAAATCAATACCATCCTGGGCAACCGCAACTGGTCCCTGGCGCGCACCCCCAAGCTCGACACCCCGCTACTGCCGGAGTTGCCGGAACTGGCGAGCCTCGGTCCCCTGGTGAACCGCGAGGGCTCGGACTCTTCCAGCCTCGACAATATGCTGGAGTTGCTGGTGACTGGCGGTGTTCCCCTCCATCGCGCCCTGCGCATGATGGTGCCACCAGCCTGGCACAACGTGCAGGACATGGACCCCGATCAGCGCGCCTATTTCGAGTTCAACTCCCTGCTCATGGAGTCCTGGGATGGTCCCGCCGGACTGGTGGTGACGGATGGCCGCTACGCGGTGTGCGCCCTCGACCGCAACGGCCTGCGCCCCTCCCGCTGGGTGCTGACCGATGACGACATCATCACCGTGGCCTCGGAAATCGGCGTCTACGGTTACAAGCCCGAGAGCGTGGTGGCGAAGGGCCGCCTGGGGCCCGGGGACATGCTGTCCATCGACACCGTCGAGGGCAAGATCGAGAACCGCGAGCACCTCGACCAGCGGTTCGCCGCCATGCGGCCCTACAAACAGTGGATCAAGGAGGGCGCCTTCAAGATCCCGTCCACCATGGAGACCGACAGCATCGAAGTGGAGGGTCCCCTCAGCCCCGACAAGCTGAAGATCTACATGAAGATGTTCCAGATCTCCTTCGAGGAGCGGGATCAGGTGATTCGCCCTCTCGCCGAGGGCGGCCAGGAGGCGGTGGGCTCCATGGGGGACGACATTCCCATGGCGGTGCTGTCCCGCAAGCACCGCAACCTGTTCGACTACTTCCGCCAGGAGTTCGCCCAGGTCACCAACCCGCCCATCGACCCCCTGCGGGAGGCGGTCACCATGTCCCTCAGCACTCAGCTGGGGCCGGAACTGAATCTCTTCGAGGAGACGCCACAGCACGCCATTTCCATCGATCTCACCAGTCCGGTGCTGTCGCCGCGCAAGTATTTCGCCCTCAAGAACAACGACTACCGGGAATTCCGCACCCGCAAATTCACCCTGGTGTACGATCCTGCCAAGGAGAGCCTCAAGGCCGCCATCGAGCGCATCTGCCAGGAGGTGGAGAATGCGGTGCGCGACGACCGGGTGGTGATCTGCATCCTCTCCGATTACGACCTGGCGCCGGGGCTGATACCGGTGCCCATGGTGCTTGCCGTGGGGGCCGTGCACAACCGTCTGATCCGCGCTGGCCTGCGCTGTGACGCCAACATCATCGCCAGCACCGCCTATGCCCGGGACCCCCACCAGATCGCCGTGCTGATCGGCCTCGGCGCTTCGGCGGTGTACCCGTACCTCAGCTACCATGTGCTGTTCGACATGGTGAACCGCGGCGAGATACCCACCGATGTGGACACCGCCTTCAAGAACTACCGCAAGGGCATCAACAAGGGATTGATGAAAATCCTCTCCAAGATGGGGATTTCCACCGTGGCCTCCTATCGCGGCGCCATGCTCTACGAAGTCATTGGCATTGCCGGCGAGGTGGTGGATCTGTGTTTTCCTGGCATCACCAGCCGCATCCAGGGGGCAAGCTTCACCCATATCGAGGATGAGCAGAAAGCCCTGGCGGCGGATGCCTGGCGCGATCGCAAGCCGATCTCCCCCGGGGGGCTGCTCAAGTTCGTCCACGGCCAGGAATACCACGCCTTCAACCCCGATGTGGTGACCGCCATGCACCGAGCGGTGCGTTCCGGCGACTACGCCGACTGGCGCCGTTACTCGGCGCTGGTCAACGGGCGTCCGGTGGCGACCCTGCGGGACCTGTTCCGGCTCAAGGTGGACGAGTCCAGCGCCATCCCCCTGGAGCAGGTGGAGTCCCTGGAGTCCATCGTGCGCCGTTTCGACTCCGCCGGCATGTCCCTGGGGGCCCTGTCCCCGGAGGCCCACGAAAGTCTCGCCGAGGCCATGAACCGCCTTGGGGGCCGCTCCAATTCTGGCGAGGGCGGGGAGGACCCGGCCCGCTATGGCACCATGCGCTCCTCCAAGATCAAGCAGGTGGCTTCCGGGCGCTTCGGCGTCACCCCGGAGTACCTGGTCAACGCCGAAGTCATCCAGATCAAGATTGCCCAGGGCGCCAAGCCCGGGGAGGGCGGCCAGTTGCCCGGCGGCAAGGTCAACCAGCTCATTGCCCGGCTGCGCTATTCGGTGCCCGGCGTGACGCTGATCTCGCCGCCACCTCACCACGACATCTACTCCATCGAGGATCTGGCGCAGCTCATTTTCGACCTCAAGCAGGTCAACCCCGATGCGTTGATCTCCGTGAAGCTGGTGGCGCGTCCCGGCGTCGGCACCATCGCCGCCGGCGTGGCCAAGGCCTATGCCGACCTCATCACCATCTCGGGCTACGACGGTGGCACCGCCGCGAGCCCTCTCACCTCCATCCGCTACGCCGGCTCCCCCTGGGAGCTGGGCCTGTCGGAAACCCACCAGACCCTGCGCGCCAACGACCTGCGGGACAAGGTGCGGGTGCAGACCGATGGCGGCCTCAAGACCGGCCTCGATGTCATCAAGGCGGCGATACTCGGCGCCGAGAGCTTTGGCTTCGGCACCGCGCCCATGGTGGCCCTCGGTTGCAAGTACCTGCGCATCTGCCACCTCAACAACTGTGCCACCGGTGTCGCCACACAGGACGACGGTCTGCGCCGCGACCACTACGTGGGCACCGTCGAGGTGGCGATGAACTTCTTCCGCTTCGTGGCGCAGGAAACCCGCGAGTGGCTGGCGAAACTGGGAGTGCCCACCCTGGAGGCGCTGATTGGCCGTGTCGATCTGCTGGACATCCTGCCGGGGGAGACGCCGCGGCAGCAAAATCTGGATCTGACCCCGATTCTGCACAGCGACGACTACCTGGCGCAAAAACCCCAGTTCTGTACCCGCGAGCGCAACGAGCCCTTCGACAAGGGCGCCCTGGCGGAACAGATGGTGGCCGACATGCTGCCCGCCATCGAGAACCGGGGCGGGGGTATCTTCCACTACGGCATTTCCAACTGCGACCGATCCATCGGCGCCCGCGTCAGCGGCGAGATCGCCAAGCGACACGGCAACCAGGGCATGGCGGATCAACCCATCAGGGTCTACCTGAACGGCGTCGCCGGTCAGTCCCTCGGGGTGTGGAATGCCGGCGGCCTGGAGCTCTTTCTCACCGGCGACGCCAACGACTATGTGGGCAAGGGCATGACCGGCGGCAAGATCGTCATCAGCCCTCCCGCGGAGAGCCGTTTCAGCTCCCGGGAAACCCCCATCATCGGCAATACCTGCCTCTACGGCGCCACCGGCGGCAAGCTGTTCGCCGCGGGCCGCGCCGGTGAACGCTTCGCGGTGCGCAATTCCGGCGCCGTGGCGGTGGTGGAGGGCGCCGGCGACCACTGCTGCGAGTACATGACCGGTGGCGTGGTGGTGGTGCTGGGGGACACCGGCTACAACTTTGGCGCCGGCATGACCGGCGGCTTCGCCTATGTGCTTGACCTGCACCGCCATTTCTACGACCGGGTCAACAGCGAGCTGGTGGATGTCCACCGCATCGCCAGTGAAAGCGGCGAAGCTTATCGCCATTTCCTCATGGACCTGCTCAAGGACTATGTCGCCGCCACCGGCAGCACCTGGGGTGCTCAGGTGGTGGAAGACTTCGGCGACTTCGTCAGCAAGTTCTGGCTGGTGAAGCCCAAGGCCGCCTCGTTGCGCAGCCTGCTGGAAAACACCCGCGCCGCGCCGCAGTAACTGGAAGAGGTAGAAACCATGGCAGAACGCTTGAACAACAGCTTCCAGTTTGTCGAGGTGGAGCGGCAGGATCCCGCCAAGAAGTCCCTGGAAACCCGCCGCCACGAGTTCGTGGAGATCTACGAGCCCTACCGGGACAAGCAGGCCGCCAGCCAGGCCCACCGCTGCCTGGCCTGCGGCAACCCCTACTGCGAGTGGAAGTGCCCGGTGCACAACTACATCCCCAACTGGCTGAAACTGGCCAGCGAGGGCAACATCCTCGAGGCGGTGGAGCTCAGTCACCAGACCAACACCCTGCCGGAAGTCTGTGGCCGGGTCTGTCCCCAGGATCGCCTCTGCGAAGGGGCCTGCACCCTGGAGGACGGTTTTGGCGCCGTCACCATCGGCAGCGTGGAAAAGTACATCACCGACACCGCCATCGCCATGGGCTGGCGGCCCGACATGTCCAAGGTGGTGTGGACGGACAGGAAGGTCGCCATTATCGGCGCCGGTCCCGCCGGCCTCGGCTGCGCCGATATCCTGGTGCGCGCCGGGGTCAAGGCCGTGGTGTTCGACCGCTACCCGGAAATTGGCGGGCTGCTGACCTTCGGCATTCCCGAGTTCAAGCTGGAAAAATCGGTGATGGCCAAGCGCCGGGAGATGTTCGAGGACATGGGTGTCGAGTTCCGCCTCAACACCGAGGTGGGGGTGGATGTTCAGTTCGCAGACATCCTCGCCGACTACGACGCCGTATTCCTGGGCATGGGTACCTACACCTATATGAAGGGTGGCTTCCCCGGGGAGGATCTCCCAGGTGTCCACGAGGCGCTGCCCTACCTGGTGGCCAATGTGAACCGCAACCAGGGTTGGCAGAAGGATCCCGACGAGTTCATCAGTGTCGCTGGCCAGCGGGTGGTGGTGCTGGGGGGCGGCGATACCGCCATGGATTGCAACCGTACCGCCATTCGCCAGCAGGCCGCCAGCGTGACCTGTGTCTATCGCCGCGACGAGGACAACATGCCTGGCTCGCGCCGCGAGGTGCAGAACGCCCGGGAGGAGGGGGTGCGGTTTCTGTTCAACCGCCAGCCCGTGGAGCTGATTGGCCACGACCGGGTGGAGGGCGTCAAGGTGGTGGAAACCCGCCTCGGCGAACCCGATGAACAGGGTCGCCGTCGCCCCGAGGTGATTCCCGGTAGCGAGGAGATCCTCCCCGCCGACGTGGTGCTGATCGCCTTCGGTTTCCGGCCCAGCCCCGCGGCTTGGTTCGGCGACCACGATATCGCCCTCAACGACTGGCAGGGAGTGGTCGCCCCCGAGGAACAGATCTACAAATTCCAGACCAGCAACCCCAAGATCTTTGCCGGCGGCGACATGGTGCGCGGCTCCGACCTGGTGGTGACCGCCATCTGGGAAGGGCGCCAGGCGGGGGAGGGGATCCTCGACTACCTGGATGTGTAAGGGCTTGGGCCAGACGCTGGACGTCTGACATCTGACGCCAAGAGGGCGCGGCGCTTTTCATCGGATCGGCACAGGCACCAAGAAGGCGCTTTTGCGTCAGAGGTCCAGCGTCAGACATCAACCCACTACCGGAGCTTTTGCGTCAGACGTCAGACGTCCAGCATCAGACCCAAAGCTCTCATACATCAGACCAAAAAATGAAGACACTCAAAAACGACACCTTCCTCCGCGCCCTGGCGCGCCAGCCCGTCGATCATACCCCGGTGTGGATGATGCGCCAGGCCGGACGCTACCTGCCGGAATACCGGGCCACCCGCGCCCAGGCGGGGGACTTCCTGTCCCTGTGCAAGAACACCGAGCTGGCCTGCGAGGTCACCCTGCAGCCCCTGCGGCGCTATGCCCTGGACGCCGCCATTCTGTTCTCCGATATTCTCACCATTCCCGACGCCATGGGGCTGGGACTGTATTTCGCCGAAGGGGAGGGACCCAAATTCCACAATCCAGTGCGCGACGCGAGCGCCGTGGAGAAGCTTCAGGTTATTGATACACATAAGGATTTGCCCTATGTGCTGGACGCGGTGCGGGCCATCCGTCGGGAACTCCACGGCGCCGTGCCGCTGATTGGCTTCTCCGGCAGCCCCTGGACCCTGGCCACCTACATGATCGAGGGGGGCAGCACCCGGGAATTCCGCCTCAGCAAGGAGTGGCTCTACAATTCACCGGAGCTGCTTCACCAGTTGCTGGCCGTGCTGGCGGATTCGGTCATCGACTACCTGAATGCCCAGATCGCCGCCGGCGCCCAGGCGGTGCAGATCTTCGACACCTGGGGGGGCATCCTCAGCGACGCCGCCTACCAGGAATTCTCCCTGGCCTACATGGCCCGCATCGTCAAGGGTCTGACGCGGGAGGCCGAAGGCCGCCGGGTGCCGGTGATCCTGTTCACCAAGGGTGGTGGCCAGTGGCTGGAGTCCATCGCCGATACCGGGTGCGATGCCGCCGGTCTCGACTGGAGCACTCCCATCGGCGACGCCCGCCGCCGGGTGGGGCAGCGCATCGCCCTGCAGGGCAACATGGACCCGGCGGTGTTGAGGGCTTCACCGGCCCGGATCCGCGACGAAGTGGCGCGAATTCTCGCCGGGTTTGGCGCCGGCGACGGCCATGTCTTCAATCTCGGGCACGGCATCACCCCGGACATCGACCCGGATCGGGTCAACGCCTT
>JBJHDJ010000039.1:0-12094 GCA_050486485.1 Porticoccaceae bacterium | reverse complement strand
GGTACCCAGGGGAAAGCCCCCCAGTCCGGCATGGGTATCCTGCAACACGAATACCTGGTCCTGACGGATTTCGATGGGCACCAGCACCTGGGGGTCCTTCAGCCGCACACCGGCACTGGTGCCCGCCACCACCAGCCCGGCGCCCACTCGCCGCTCCACCTCCACGGAGCTGAAATCGTGCTCCCCACTGCGCTTCACCCTCACGCAGAAGGTCTTGCCGGCAATGCGCTCCCGCCAGTCCCCAGCGATTCGCTCCGACAGCGCCTCCAGCGTGGTAAGGGGAAAGACATCGACCCGGGCAAACTTGGCGATCCCCGGGGTGGACGCCAGCACCCCGGTGACTTCCGGCTCGAGATCAGGCCGGTCAATGGGCAGCAACACTTCCAGCTTTTCCCAATCCCGCTCCACCTGAATACGGGGGTCCAGGGGCCGCAACAGTCGCCGCAGGTTTTCCCGCAATTGCCGGGTGAGTCGCTTGCGAACCGGGCTGCTCTTGATGGTGATTTCGGGAAAGAGTTTGACGATGAAGTGCATGGACAGGGAGAGGTTGCCGTCAGGGCCGCGGATTATACCCCTCCCCCGCCGCCCTTGCATGGCGCCCCAGTGCAGCGGTGTTCTGTACGGAATCACCGGCTTGAGGCACAATGGCCCTGGCCCGGCGCTCCCCGAGCACCTTTTTGGTGCATAAAAGGCCAAAACTAACCCATTATGGTGCAACACTGTCCGGCACAGGGCCCACTGGCTGGCAAACACGCGGAAAAACCGGGCGTTCCGACCATGGCATGGCATTTGCTAGGCATGGGGGGAGCTTTAACCAAAGCCATTGCCGATGGCAACCTGACAACACCCGAACCCCATTTGGAGAAACCCCATGTCACAAAAAACGCTGACGCTGATCAAAGACCATGAAATCCGCTGGGTGGATCTGCGCTTTACCGATACCAAGGGCAAGGAGCAGCATGTCACCATCCCCGCCCGCTATGTGGACGAGGAATTCTTTGCCACTGGACAGATGTTCGACGGTTCATCCATTGCCGGCTGGAAAGGCATCAACGAGTCCGACATGATTCTGATGCCGGACGACGACACGGCGGTGATCGACCCCTTCACCGACGAGGCAACCCTCATCCTGCGCTGCAATATCGTCGACCCGGCCACCATGCAGGGTTACGACCGCGACCCCCGCTCCATCGCCGCCCGCGCCGAGGAATACCTGAAGTCCACCGGCCTTGGCGATGTCGCCTACTTCGGCCCCGAGCCCGAGTTCTTCGTCTTCGACGAGATTCATTTCGGCGCCGACATGTCCGGCTCCTTCGTCAAGATCAGCTCCCAGGAGGCCGCCTGGTCCTCCAGTGAGAAGTTCGTCGACGGCAACCTGGGTCACCGCCCCCGGGTCAAGGGTGGTTACTTCCCCGTGCCGCCGGTGGACTCCCTGCACGACCTGCGCTCCGCCATGTGCGCCGCCATGGAACAGATGGGTCTGGATGTTGAGGTGCACCACCACGAAGTGGCCACCGCTGGCCAGTGCGAAATCGGCGTCAAGTTCAACACCCTGATGAAGAAGGCGGACGAGGTGCAGATCCTCAAGTACTGCGTGCACAATGTGGCCCACGCCTACGGCAAGACCGCCACCTTCATGCCCAAGCCCATCGTCGGCGACAACGGTTCCGGCATGCACTGCCACCAGTCCTTCTGGAAGGATGGCGTCAACCAGTTCGCCGGCGACGGCTATGCCGGGCTGTCCGAAACCGCCCTGTTCTACATCGGCGGCATCATCAAGCACGCCAAGGCGCTCAATGCCTTCACCAACCCCGGCACCAACTCCTACAAGCGCCTGATCCCCGGGTTTGAAGCACCGGTGATGCTGGCCTACTCGGCCCGCAACCGCTCAGCTTCCATTCGCATTCCCTATGTGGCCTCCCCCAAGGGCAAGCGCATAGAAGCCCGCTTCCCCGACCCCATCGCCAACCCCTACCTGGCCTTCGCCGCCATGCTGATGGCCGGTCTCGACGGTGTGCAGAACAAGATCCACCCCGGTGACGCCGCCGACAAGGATCTCTACGATCTGCCCCCCGAGGAAGCCAACGCCATTCCCCAGGTCTGCGGCAGCCTGCGGGAAGCCCTGGGCAACCTCGACAAGGATCGCGAGTTCCTCACCAAGGGCGGCGTCTTCAGCGACGAGATGATCGATGCCTACATCGAGCTGAAAATGTCCGAGGTGTACAAGGTGGAGCACACCACACACCCCCTGGAGTTCGATCTCTACTACAGCGTGTAACGCGCCGCAAAGCCGGGGCTCCCCCGGCCTGTCCACGGGCCCGCCATTCAATGAATGGCGGGCTTTTTATTTTGACCAGGAAAGACTACTCTCTGCTGGCAGGGGACAGGGCCAGTCCCCGCAGTCCGTGGAGCTCCACCATGAACCGACACAGTCTGTCCACCGTCTGCCTGCTGGCACTGATCCTGGGGTTGCCAACCCTGGGCGAAGGGCAGGTGTACAAGGTGGTGGACGACAAGGGCAATGTCACCTATACCGACCGCCCCCCGCCTGTCGGCAGCGGCGAACGGGTCTCCCTGCCACCCATCAATACCCAGCCGGGCATCGAGGTTCCCCCACGCCAGGAAGCCGAAACAACTCCCCAGGAGGAAAACCAGGGCTACCGCCGGGTGGACATCATCCAGCCCCCGGAGGGGCTGACACTCCCTCCCGGCCAACTCGACCTGGTGGTGCAGGCAAGGCTGGAGCCCGTGTTGCAGGCGGGCCACCTGATCCGCTTTGTGCTCAACGGCACCCCCCTGGCGAGCCCGGCGTCGGCCACCAGCATCCACCTGGAAAATCTTTTGCGAGGAACGCACCGCATAGAGGCCGAAGTGCTCGACGAGCGGGGCCGGGTGATCGCTGTCAGCCCCCCGGTAGAGTTTTATGTCTTGCGGGCGTCCAGGCTGAACCCCTCCCGCCAGTAACGTCTTCCGGGTCCGCCACACCAGCCATTTCGCACCAAATTAGTGCATTTGTGAACCCTTCCCTCTAGACTGACACTCAAATTCGGGCAGAAACCAAGGGCATCGGTTGGCCCAATACTTGCTTACCATTAAATCACGAGTCCACCAGGTGCACCCATGCACCTTGCTGGTGCCGATAACTTCCGCCGTCAATGGATTTACACTATGAACCAGGATGTCAATCCACACCTGCTGCTGGACAATCTGGCAACAGCCGTGCTGGTACTCGATGACAGCCTGTTGGTCCGCTATCTCAACCCCTCGGCGGAAACCCTGCTGGCCGCCAGTGCCGGTCGCCTGCGGGGGACCAGCGCGGCGGTATTCTTTTCCGGCAACGAGAGCCGCCTCGATGCCCTGTACGCCGCCCTCAGGGACGGCACCGCCTTTACCGAGCGCAAGGCGGCTCTCTCCCTGCAGGACCAAAGCCAAGCCATTGTCGACTACTCCGTGACGCCGGTGCGCAGCGGCCAGCGCCAACTGCTGCTGATCGAGTTGCAGCCCATGGACCGCATCATGCGCATCGACCGGGAAGAGGCGTTGATCAGCGCCCACGATACCTCCCGCAATCTCGTCAGGGGTCTGGCCCACGAGATCAAGAACCCGCTGGGAGGAATTCATGGCGCCGCCCAACTGCTGGCCGCCGAACTGAACAGCGAGGAGCTTCAGGAATACACCGCCATCATCACCACCGAGGTGGAGCGCCTGCGCAACCTGGTGGATCGCCTGCTGGGGCCCAATAAGCCGTCGGTGTTCGCCGCCGTGAATATCCACGAAGTCACCGAGCATGTCGCCGCCCTCATCGAGGCCGAGACCCGCGACGAACTGCCCATCATCCGCGACTATGACCCAAGCATCCCGGAACTCAAGGGAGACCGGGAGCAGTTGATCCAGGCGGTGCTCAATGTCACCCGCAACGCCATGCAGTCCCTGACGGCAGCCGGGATGATAGGGCGCGGTGGCTGTATCCGCCTTCGCACCCGCATCCAACGGCATTTCACCATAGGCAAGGACCATCACCGGGTGGTGTGCCGGCTCGATATCATCGACAACGGGCCCGGGATACCCCCGGAAATCGTCAACCGGGTCTTCTACCCGATGATCAGCGGTCGCGCCGAGGGCAGCGGCCTGGGACTGCCCATCGCCCAGACCGCCATCAGCCTGCACCGGGGGCTGATCGAGTGCGACAGTCGCCAGGGTTACACCCAATTTTCGATTTACCTGCCGATAGATAATGACCATGAATGAGAAATCCACAGTCTGGGTCGTGGACGACGACCACTCCATCCGCTGGGTCATGGAAAAGGCCCTGTCCCGACATCAGGTGAACGTGCGTAGCTTCGAGAGCGCGGACGCCCTGCTGGAAAGCCTGGAAAAGGATCAACCCGAGGTGATCATCAGCGACATTCGCATGCCGGGTATCAGCGGCCTGGAATTGTTGCAGCGCATCCACGAGGAATCCCCGCAAATACCCATCATCATCACCACGGCTCACTCGGACCTGGACAGCGCGGTGTCCGCCTACCAGGGGGGCGCCTTTGAATACCTGCCAAAGCCCTTCGATATCGACGAGTTGGTGTCCGTCACCCAGCGGGCCCTGACCTTTCGCCGCGAACAGCTTCAGCCGCCACCGGGGGCCGAGACCGTGGTGCATACCGATATCATCGGTGAGGCGCCAGCCATGCAGGAGGTCTTTCGCGCCATTGGCCGCCTGTCGAAATCCAATATCACGGTGCTGATCAATGGCGAGTCCGGCACCGGCAAGGAATTGGTGGCCCGCGCCCTGCATCGCCACAGCCCCAGGGCGCAACACCCCTTCATCGCCCTCAACATGGCCGCCATCCCCCACGACCTGATCGAATCAGAGCTGTTTGGCCATGAAAAGGGGGCCTTCACCGGCGCCAGCCAGCGCCGTCCCGGTCGCTTTGAACAAGCCAACGGCGGCACCCTGTTCCTGGACGAGATCGGCGACATGCCCGCCGAGGCCCAGACCCGCCTGTTGCGGGTTCTGGCGGACGGCGAGTTCTACCGGGTGGGAGGGCACACTCCGGTCAAGGTCAATGTGCGCATCATCGCCGCCACTCACCAGAACCTCGAGGAACTGGTGACCGCCCATCGCTTTCGGGAGGATCTGTTCCATCGCCTCAATGTCATACGCGTCCACCTGCCGCGCCTGGCGGATCGCAAGGAGGACATTCCCCGCCTGGTGCAATATTTTCTCAATCAGTCCGCCCGGGATCTGGAGGTGGAACCCAAGGTGGCATCGAAGGATGTGGAGCGCCATCTCTCCGGGCTGCCCTGGCCAGGCAATGTGCGGCAACTGGAAAACACCTGCCGCTGGTTGACGGTGATGGCGTCGGGACGGGAGATACTCCTCTCCGATCTACCCCCGGAACTGATGGAGCCGGGAACCACCATGGCCGAGGGGCCAGGGGGCGGCGATGGCTGGGAGTCGAGCCTGCGACAGTGGGCGCGCCGTGAACTGGAGAGCGGACACGACAAGATTCTCGACACCGCCCTTCCGGCCTTCGAGCGGACCATGATCGAGGTGGCCCTGGAGCACACGGGCGGTCGCAAGAAGGAGGCGGCGGAATTGTTGGGCTGGGGGCGCAACACCTTGACCCGAAAGCTCAAGGATCTGGGCATGGGCAATGGCGAGGCGGAAGAGGATTGATAATCGAGTAGGGTGAGGCGTCACCGCCTCATCCCTCTCACAGAACCGTACGTACGGGCCACGTATACGGCTCATGCCATTAGTTTATCCCGAACTCGGGAACAGTGATGCCAGTTTTGACCTTGGTCAAATCGATCAACCTCAGGTCGTCGTGCAGGTAGGTGTTAGGTATCGCCAGATGAGCCAGCGGTGACGCCGCATTGCGCCAGCTTTGCATCTTGATGTACTGAAACGGCGGGCGGTAGCCCAGCTGCTTCAGCCTCCGATGCAGCCGGCCCGGCTTCTTCCACTGCTTGAGCTGGATGCAGCGTAATCTCCGCCTGACCCAGCTCATCACCTGCTTCAATACCCTTGCGCAATTGGCTACCCGGAAGTAATTGGCAAAGCCCCGTAGCACAGGGTTCAACTCGCGAATGATCGCCGCAAGCCCCCCACCCCGGTTTCGCTTTGTCAGTGCTTTCAGCTTCTGCTTGAGTTTCACCACCTTCTTTTCCTGGATGCGGGTGTAGTTCGTGTGGATCACCACACCCAGGAACTTGACCCCCTCGTCGCTGTGCGCGATGTGGGTCTTGGTGGCATTGACCCTCAGCTTCAACTCCCTTTCCAGATAGCGCCGGGCAACCCTCAACGCATTCTCTGCCCCAGCCCGTGAGCCACACAGAATCAGAATGTCGTCCGCATAGCGGACGATCCGATGACCCCGCGCTTTCATGAACTGGTCAAAGGCGTCCAGATAGACGTTCGCAATCAGTGGGCTGATTACGCCGCCCTGCGGGCTGCCCAGCGCCGTCTCCTCCAGGTGGTACCCCACCATCACGCCGCTTTCCAGGAACTGGCGCAGCAATGACAATACACTGCCGTCCGTGATCCGTTGACGGAATTGGCGAATGATCAGGTCATGGTTCAACGTGTCGAAACATTTCGACAGGTCCATATCCACCACCCATTCACGCCGGTAGCAACGGATAAACATCTCCGCCTTGCCAATGGCGTGATGACCACTGCGTCCCGGACGATACCCGTAACTTGATGGGTGAAAGTCCGGCTCGAAGATCGGCTCGATAATGCCACGCAACACCTGTTGCACAACCCGGTCCCGAACCGTTGGAATGCCCAGCAAACGCTCGCCGCCGTCCTCCTTGGCAATGGCGACACGTCTGACCGGCTGCGCCCGATAGCGCTTTTCCTTCAGCTCGAGCAACAGGCATGACAGCTCCACCTCCAGATTCGCCTCAAACGCACTCAGACTCTGCCCATCAATTCCGGCCGCACCCTTGTTACGCTTGACGTGTCTGAAGGCTTCATACAGACGCCGCTTTGATAGCAACTGCCCGTACAGACTGTAGTATTTCCTCATGCCTGCCCATCCCCGTAATGACGGCTCCAGTAGTCGGTCTGGCTGCTGGTCTGTTTCAAACGGCCCGTCCGGGTGCTAGCGCGTTGGCAATCTGCCGCCACGGTGCCGTCCTACTCCCTCGTTCAGAGAAGGCCGAAGTCACTGCGTTCCCTCAGCACCTCAACCCACTTCCCTGCCCCGCCGGGCAGCTTGTGAACGCAGCGTCCACCTTCGTATCAAAGTCCGCCATTCTCATTAATAACTTCCGCCCTTCGCATCCGAACAAGGCTTTTGACCCTGCCCGGTCCGCTGAACCTCCGCCAGCGGTCATTCCGGTTTTATCCTCCACACTGTTGCCAGGTATCACAGGCCAGAACTTCTTCACTACTACGGCTTCATCTGCCACCTCGCCCCAACACTGACCTCGGCTTTCACCTTGGCTCAGCGCCCCCTGCCAAGCAGGGTCTGGGGTCAGGCTTCCCCGGTTACTGCACCGGCTCCCTGTCAACGATGCCACCCTCAATCACAGCACAGGTCTGACTGAGTATCGGGCGTCGCGCTATTTTGCACGCTTACCCACCTGTTCTGCCGAAGCAGGTTCACTTGCGTTGTGTACCGTTAACTTCCTATGGCTTCCTTCAGACCCCACCGTTAGCCAGTGACGCCCTTGCCAGTCGGATTGTCTTCCCCTCAGTCGGGGTGACGCCACCTTCTTACAGATGGCCGGGTTTGCCGGCTTCGCCGGGCAAACAAAAAACCGCCGCGGATGGCGGCGGTTTTTTGTGTTGCCGAGCGGGCTCGTCAGTGGGCCGGGGTCTCGGCCTGTTGCTGCTCCGCCTGCCGGCTCTGGGCCTGGGCGATGGCCTGCTGGAACAGGGCGTCGAAATTGATGGGGGGCAGCATGAGGGCGGGAAAGGTACCCTTGGTCACGGCGCTGTCGATGGTCTCCCGGGCATAGGGGAACAGGATGCCGGGGCAATGGGTGTTGAGCACACCGGTGAGCTGCTGGTCATCCATGCCCTTGATCAGGAACACGCCGGCCTGCTGGATTTCCACCAGGTACAGGGTATCCGTGTCGTCCTGCACGGTGATGGTGATGTGCAGCACCACCTCGAAGTGATCATCGTCGAGGCGGGAAATCTTGGTGGACAGGTCCTGATTGACCTTGGGTTTCCACTGACGGGTAAAGGCCCTGGCGCCCAGTGGAGATTCGAAGGAGAGGTCCTTGAGATAGACCCGCTGGAGGCTGAATTCCATACCGTTGCCGGCTGCTTCGTTGGCGGCCCCAGCCGCCGGAGTTGTTTCTTCTGTCATGAGTGAAAACCTGGTTATGGATGTATGGGTTAACAGGGCCGATCCCCTGTCTGGTTTGTGGTGGCGCGCGGGCTGAAATTCAAGACCACCGCTGTGAGTTTCATGTAACACGCGTTACACGTTACACGTAACACGTTTCACGTGAAAACACCCTCTGCCAGAGCGTGGGTGGCCATGAAGCCCCGTGCGCTGGACTCCAGGCTTGTGCCGAGACTAGTTAGGCCTGCGATGGCCGGGCCGAGAAACGTGTTACGTGTTACATGTAACGTGAAACTCAAAAAATCACCGGCTCTTCACCAGCGGCAACCCCTGGCTCGACCATTCCATCATGCCTCCCCGCAGGCGCCGCACCTCGAAACCCGCCTTGCGCAGCTTTTTGCCGGCGGCGCCGGCATGCTGGCCCAGCTTGTCGGCGATCACCACCTGTCTTTCGCGGTATTTGTCCAACTCGGCGATACGGCTGTCGAGCTTGGCGTGGGGAATATTGATGGCGCTGGTGACATGGCCCTCGTTGTATTCCTTGCTGTCGCGAATGTCCAGCAGGACAGCCTGCTCGTTGTTCATCAGGCGGGTCAACTCAAGGGCGGAAATGGGTTTGCCCCCCTTGATGCGCTCACTGAAGGCGAAGGCGTAGATGAGCAGCACCAGGATGCTGACCAACACCCACTGCTCACTGATAAATATGAAAAAATCCATGATTCCGCGCTCTTTAAACGACAGTGGTTATAGAAGATGCCGCACCTGGTCGATCTCGTACTCCACCGGGCCAGAGGGGGTCTGGATGGTGACCACATCCCCCACTTCCTTGCCGATCAAGCCCCTGGCAATGGGGGATTGATAGGAAATTTTACCCGCCTTGATATCCGCCTCGTCGTCGCCGACGATCTTGTAGGTTTTGCTCTCTCCGGTGTCGGCGTCGACGATGGTGACCGTGGCCCCGAAAATCACCTTGTCCGCCTCGGGGATCTTGGTGATATCGATGATCTGGGCATGGCTGAGCTTGCCTTCGATTTCCTGGATGCGCCCCTCGGCGAAGCTCTGTTGCTCCCGGGCGGCATGGTACTCGGCATTCTCCTTGAGGTCGCCGTGCTCGCGGGCCTCGGCAATGGCCTGGACGATACGCGGGCGCTCCACCCGCTTGAGATGCTCGAGTTCCTGCCGCAGCCGCTCCGCGCCTTCACTGGTCATGGGTATCTTGTTCATGGGGCGATGCTCTCGTGTAACTCCTGCAGTTTGCGAACCTTGAAGGGTTGGCCGTGGGCGAGAGCCTGACAGACCGCATTGCCCCCGGCAAGGGTGGTGGTGTAGTACACCCCATTGGATTCCGCCGTGGAGCGAATGGTCGACGAGTCGGCAATGGCCTGGCGCCCTTCCGTGGTGTTGAGAATCAGCTGTACGCGGCCGTTCTTGATCATGTCGACGATATGGGGACGACCCTCCTTGACCTTATTGACCACTTCCACTTCGAGGCCAGCCTGGCGGAGGATTTCCGCGGTGCCACGGGTCGCCACCAGGGCGAAGCCGTTATCGTGCAACTGGCGCGCGACACTGGCCACGCCGGCCTTGTCCGGCTCGCGGACACTGATGAACGCGGTGCCCCGGGCGGGAATCTCGTCGCTGGCCCCCAACTGAGCCTTGGCATAAGCCTCGGCAAAGGTGTCGCCGACCCCCATCACCTCACCGGTGGACTTCATCTCCGGACCCAGTATCGGGTCGATACCCGGGAACTTGTTGAAAGGGAACACCGCCTCCTTGACGCTGAAATACTCGGGCACCACCTCGCGGGTAAAGCCTTGTTCCCGCAAGGTCTTGCCCGCCATGCAGCGGGCGGCGATCTTGGCCAGGGAGATGCCGATGCACTTCGACACGAAAGGCACGGTGCGGGAGGCCCGCGGGTTCACCTCGATGACATAGATGTTGCCATCCTGCCAGGCCAGCTGCACATTCATCAAGCCCACCACATTGAGCTCCACCGCCATCTTGCGCACGATCTCCCGCATCTCGTCCTGGATGTCCGCCGGCAGGCTGTAGGGCGGAAGGGAACAGGCGGAGTCGCCGGAGTGGATGCCGGCCTGCTCGATGTGCTGCATGATGGCGCCAATCACCACCTGCTGTCCGTCGCTGACGGCGTCGATATCCACCTCGATGGCGGAGGACAGGAAGTAGTCGAGCAGTACCGGGGAGTCCTCGGACACCTGCACCGCCTCGCGCATGTAGCGCAGCAACTCGTCCTCGCCATAGACGATTTCCATGGCGCGGCCACCCAGCACATAGGAGGGCCGCACCACCAGCGGATAGCCGATTTCGCGGGCCTTCTCCAGGGCCGCGTCGGCGGAGCGCACGGTGGCGTTGGGGGGCTGCAACAGACCCAGCTTGTCGATCATCTGCTGAAAGCGCTCACGATCCTCGGCGCGGTCGATGGCGTCGGGCGTCGTACCGATGATGGGCACCCCGGCGGCCTCCAGGGCGCGGGCCAGCTTCAAGGGTGTCTGGCCGCCAAACTGGACAATCACCCCGACGGGCCTTTCCAGTTGCACGATCTCCAGCACATCCTCCAGGGTCACCGGCTCGAAGTAGAGGCGGTCGGAGGTATCGTAATCGGTTGAGACCGTCTCCGGGTTGCAGTTCACCATGATGGTTTCGTAGCCATCCTCACGCATGGCCAAGGCGGCGTGCACACAGCAGTAGTCGAACTCGATGCCCTGGCCAATGCGGTTGGGACCACCACCGAGCACCAGGATTTTCTGGCGGTCGGAGGGGTTGGCCTCGCACTCCTCCTCGTAGGTGGAATACATGTAGGCGGTGGCGGTGGCGAACTCGGCGGCGCAAGTATCCACCCGCTTGTAGACCGGACGGATACTTTGCTCGTGGCGACGCAGGCGCACCGCCGCCTCGCTGGTGCCCAACAGGACGGCGAGGCGCTTGTCGGCAAACCCCTTGCGCTTGAGGCGATAGAGGCGGTCGCGGTCGAGGTCCGCCAGGGACAGACCGGACAGGGCCTGTTCCTCCTTCACCAGATCCTCGATCTGCACCAGGAACCAGGGGTCGATATGGGTGACGCGGTGGATCTCGTCGAGGGAAATGCCGGCGCGGAAGGCATCCGCCAGATACCAGATACGGTCGGATCCGGCCTCGGCAATCTGCCCGCGGATCTGGGTGATGCCCTCCTCGGTGCCCGGATCCGCCTTGGGATCGAGACCGGCGGCGCCCACCTCGAGACCGCGCAGGGCTTTTTGCAGGGATTCCTGGAAGGAGCGGCCAATGGCCATCACCTCGCCCACGGATTTCATCTGGGTGGTGAGCTTGGCATTGGCGGTGGCGAATTTCTCGAAGGCGAAGCGCGGTACCTTGGTGACCACATAGTCGATGGACGGCTCGAAGGAAGCCGGGGTGGCGCCGCCAGTGATCTCGTTCTGCAATTCGTCCAGGGTGTAGCCCACCGCCAGCTTGGCGGCCACCTTGGCGATGGGAAAGCCGGTGGCCTTGGAGGCCAGGGCCGAGGAACGGGAGACCCGCGGGTTCATTTCGATAACCACCAGGCGACCGTCTTCCGGGTTCACCGCGAACTGCACATTGGAGCCGCCGGTCTCCACGCCGATTTCCCGCAACACCTTGATGGAGGCGTCGCGCATGATCTGGTATTCCTTGTCCGTCAAGGTCTGGGCCGGAGCCACGGTGATGGAATCCCCGGTGTGGATGCCCATGGCATCGAAATTCTCGATGGAACAGACGATGATGCAGTTGTCGTTTCTGTCCCGAACCACCTCCAT
>JBJHDJ010000038.1:0-12263 GCA_050486485.1 Porticoccaceae bacterium | reverse complement strand
CCGACGCCGGCGCCGGTGATTACGATAACCTTGGACATGAAAAGTCTCCTCCATATTCCCGCCGCTGGCGCGGCTGGGGGTGGTCTGTGTTTTGAGTGAAACCCTGGGCGGCTCGGTGGAGCCTACGCCTTGCCGGGATAGACGGAAAGATCGCCGGCATAGGCAACGCCACCAGGCCAGAACCGTTCGCCGCTGATCTTGCGAAAGTAGTGAACCGTGCGGGCCACGGAGCCGGCCGAGGAGCGCGGTTCCATGGCGATGCCGCTGGGGCTGCGCCCGCCGGCCCTGGCGCTGAAATCATCGATGGTGAACTGCAGGTCATCGGTCTGTTGCGCGCACAGGATAAGCTGGTCGCCGGGACAATAATGTTTCGGCTCGATCTGCAGGGGAGACAGCTCGCCCCGCTTCATGGCCACATGGCCAGGGACATTGGTCACCTCCACGCTGTGCACCTCATCGTACCACTTGTGATACTCCTCGGCGCGGCCCGGCACGAAGTTGCCAAGAATGATGCTGACGCCGGAGAACGGCTGGTCCTCGCGCCAATTGGGGCTGCCCCGCCAATCGGAAAACATGCGGTAGGTATGGAGCCGCTCGGTGGCGTCATCGGCAATGAGGCCGCTGTCCCGGGCCTCGGCGACGAGGGGTCCCAGGGCCGGCACATCGATGGCGGGGTCCGGCAGGTCGAAGTCGTAGACACTGGCGAAGCGCCATGGCTGGGGGATGTCCCTCATGATCTGCTGGGGGGTCACCTCGAAGCGGTCGGCGGCGATAAAGCCGCGCAGTTGGCCGAGAGCCTCGCGGTGCCGGCCATCGAACCAGCGGGCGAAGTCCTCGAGGCGATTGTCGGGGACATTGTGGAGGTGAACCGTGGTATGGAGAGCCATCGTCTGTGCGGATCCTGAGCTGTTGTGGTTATACCGGTTGCGGCGGCGAAGTGGTTGCCACCAGCTCGCAAGGGAGCGATGCCGATGGCGGCGCGGGACTGTTTTATAGCCTTTTTTACCGGCGTTGGTAACCCCTGGGCCTGCTTTGGCGTCGCTTTTGCCCTCGCCGCGACATCCCCGTGAAGGGGGTTGGGCTCGGTTGCGGTTGTACAACGCTGGTGTATACTAACCCAAGCCGGTCGGATTTTGCCAGGGGGGTGGTCAGGGGCTCCCGAAGGCCTAGTCAAGTTTGCAAGGCGCGGCCGAAAAGACCAGTCATAACGGAGAAAAACCTCTATGAAGGTCCGTATAGACAAGGCGGCCTGTGTGGGCAATGCCCGCTGCGCGGCTGTTTCCGAAGCGCTATTTCCCCTTGACGAGGATGGCTACATCGCCGTGGAGGAGGTCGAGGTTCCCCGCGGCATGGAAGCGCTGGCCCGCCGCGGCGCCAGGGCCTGCCCCGAACGGGTCATTGCCATCGTCGAGGACGGCGACTGACATACCGCGCTTGTTCGCGCGCCGGTTTGTTTCATCACTCAAGGCAACCACTTTTCCACGAAGGGGACTGGAATGGATTTTCTCGGATACAACAACAAGCGGGTCATCGTCAGCGGCTGTTACTCCGGCATGGGCGAGGCCACCGCCAGGATGCTCCTCGAGCAGGGGGCCGAAGTGCATGGCCTCGACTACAAGCAGACCAACCTGGATCTGGCCTCCTTCAACCAGGTGGACCTGCGGGATCCGGCGGCCATCGACGCCGCCGTCGCCAACATTGGCGGCAAGGTGGACGCCCTGTTCAACTGCGCCGGCCTGCCCCAGACCTCGCCGCCCCTGGATGTGATGAAGGTGAACTACGCCGGAACCCGCCGCGTCACCGAGCAGGTCCTGCCGTTGATGGCCGAAGGGGGAGCCGTGGCCAGCATCTCCTCCACCGCGGGCCTGGGCTGGAGCCGCCGTATCCCGTTGCTGATGGAATTGGTGGCCATTGGGGACTACGAGGCCGCCGTCAAGTGGTGCGAGGAGCACCCCGACGATGTACGCGAAGGCTACGCCTTCTCCAAGGAGGCCATCGTGGTGTGGAGCCTGCTCACTTCCGCCCATGTCATCAAGCGCGGCATCCGCATGAACTGTACCCTCCCCGGCCCCACCCAGACACCGATGATGAGCCACTTCGAGGCCGCCACCGATGTCAAGATCATCGATGCCGTTACCCAGCCCATCAATCGCCGCTCCACGCCCCAGGAACAGGCCGCCGCCCTGGTGTTTCTCAACAGCCAGGTGGCCAGCTACATCAATGGCGTGGCGCTGCCGGTGGATGGCGGCTTCCTGGGCGCCGTTGCCACTGGCCAGGTGGACATGGGCGCGCTGGCGGGCACCTGATTCTCCCGGCATCCGTCACCCGGCCGCCGGCCCCCGCCGACGGCCATACTGAACTTCATCCGCGGGATCGACAGCATGGCTTCAACACGACCTCTGCCCCGGCTCGACGCCGACAATCGCCCCTTCTGGACAGGGGGGGCGGTCGGCGAATTGCGCATCATGCGCTGCCAGGATTGTCAGGGCTTCATTCACCCCCCCCGCCCCGTGTGCCGGCACTGCCTGTCGGATAATGTGCAGCCACAAGTGGTGGCCGGCACCGGGGTGGTGGATACCTTCACCGTCAACCACCAGAAGTGGCATCCCCAAGCGGAGGTGCCCTATGTGATCGCCCGGGTGGCCCTCGACGGCGTGCCGGGTGTGTATCTCACCACCAATATTGTCGGTTGCCCACCGGAGGAGGTGGATATCGGCGACCGCGTGCGGGTGATCTTCGAGCAGCACGAGGATGTCTACCTGCCCCTCTTCGAGAAGGTGGAGTGACCATGGCCGTGAACAGCGACGCATTTATCACCGGTATCGGCCAGTCCGAAATCGGCATGAAACTGACCCGGCATCCACTGCTGTTGACCCTCGACGCCGTGCGCGAGGCCCTCGACGAGGCGGGCCTCGCCATCGAGCAGATCGACGGAGTCTCCACCTACCCGGGACGCTCCACGGGTTATCTGGGGTTTTCCCCGGTTGGCGCCGACGAACTGGTGGACGCCCTGGGCATCAAGGCCAGTTGGTACGCCGGTGGCATGGAGATTTCCTCGCAACTCGGCGCCGTGGTGGCGGCCGCCACCGCGGTGCGCGCCGGCCTCGCCCGCCATGTGATCTGCTATCGCACCGTCTACGAGGCCGCCGCCATGGCGCGACCGGAGGAATACCCCCCCATGCGCCGCGACCGGGTGGACAGTTATTCCCAGTGGTTCGCGCCCTTCAATGCCATCTCCGCCGCCAACTGGACCGCCCAGTACGCCATGCGCCATGTCAAGAAGTACGGCCTGACCCGCGAGCAACTGGCCCAGATCGCCCTCACCGGTCGCGCCAACGCCCTGCGCAATCCGCGCGCCCTGGTGCGTGAACCGCTGACCATGGATCAGTACATGTCGGCGCGGATGATCTCCTCGCCCCTGTGCCTGTTCGATTGCGACCGTTACAGCGACGCTTCCACGGTGCTCATCGTGTCCGCCGGCGACGCCGTGGACGAGGTCAAGTGCCGGCCGGTGCGCATCGCCGCCATGGCCGGCAGCGTGGAGCGCCTGAGTTGGGACCAGGCGGAGTGGATGGCCTGCTATCCCACCGGGCGCGACCTGTGGAAGAACACCGACTACAAGCCCGTCGATGTGGACACCGCGCAACTGTACGATGGCTTCAGCTTCCAGGCCCTGGCCTGGCTGGAATCCCTCGGCTTCTGCGAAGTGGGGGAGGGCGGCCGCTTCATCGAGGGCGGCAAGCGCATCGCCCTGGATGGGGATCTGCCCCTCAACACCTTCGGCGGCCAGCTCGGCGCCGGGCGCTTGCACGGCTTCGGCTTTGCCCACGAGGCGGTGGTGCAATTGCGCGGCCTGGGGGGTGAGCGTCAGATCGCCGGGGAGCCCAGGGTGGCGGTGGCGGCCTCCGGTGGCGGTCCGCTGGCGACGGCACTGCTGTTGACCCGCGACTGATGGCCTCGGCGCGATCGCCTGTCCACCCGCTCCCGGGGTTCCACCGGCGTTTTCGCGTCACCCCCGGCCAGGGCTGGGTCAAGGCGGAGGTGGAGGACGATTTTCACCACATGGTGGCGGTGCTTCACCACGAGGAGGGTGTCATCACCCGGGTGGAGCCCACCATGGTGCGCGCCCCCTGGACCACCTGTCCCGGCGCCGAGGGCGTGCTGGTGGAGACGTTTCAGGGGGCGGAACTGGCGGAAGTGGCCAGCCGCGGGCACAAGACGCGCAACTGCACCCATCTCTACGACCTGGTGCTGCTGGCGGCGGCCCATGCCCAAGAGCAGGCCCCCCTGGTGTTCGACATTCTGGTGACGGACCCGGTGGACGGCAGGCGCCGTGCCGAGATCCGCCGCGACGGCAACCTGCTGCTGGCCTGGACGGAGGAGTCCTTCAGGCTCGTCGAGCCCGATGACCTGGCCGGTCTCGAGCTCGGCGACCTGCGGTCCTGGCTGGACACCCTGGAGCCCGACATGCGGGAGGCAGCGCGGCTGTTGCGCTGGGGCAATATGATTGCCAATGGCCGCCTCATTCCCCTGGAACAACAGTCGGATGCCACCCAAATGCCCCCCAATTGCTATACTTTTCAGCCCGATCGTGCGGTTGTGGCCAAGCGGGTGGGCGTTATCCGGGATTTCAGCAAAGGCCTCGAGCAACCCCTGGAATAGTCTCGGGCTACCGGCCCAATAGTGGCCATTGGCTTTATTTGCAAGGAGCCGGCAAGTTAACCTAAACCCACGAAACACGCACATGAGCTGTATGGAGGAATATCATGAACATGAATGACATGGTGATCATCAGCGTCGACGATCACATCAGCGAACCGCCCGACATGTTTGACAATCATCTGTCGGGGGAGGATCTCGCCAGCGCTCCCAAGCTTCGCACCAACGAGAATGGCACCAACTACTGGGAGTACCAGGGCATGATCATGCCCTCCGTGGGTCTCAACGCCGTGGTGGGCCGCCCCCTGGAGGAGTACGGCATGGAGCCCACCTCCTTCGACCAGTTGCGCAAGGGTGTCTACGATGTCCATGCCCGCATCGACGACATGAACGTCAACGGCGTCGCCGCTTCCCTCAATTTTGGCACCTGCGTCGGCTTCGACGGCGGCCGCTTCCACAAGGCGTCGGACAAGAAGAAGGCTCTGGTGCATCTGCGCGCCTACAATGACTGGCATATCGACGAGTGGTGCGGCACCTACCCCGGGCGGTTCATCCCCTGCGCCCTGCTGCCCACCTGGGACATGGACGCCACCGTGGAGGAGATCAAGCGCGTGGCCAAGAAGGGCTGTACCGCCGTGTCCCTCAACGAGAATCCCACCATGCAGGGTCTGCCCAGTGTTCACAACGCCTACTGGGAGCCCCTGTGGAAGGCCATCACCGACCACGACATGGTGATCTGCCTGCACATCGGCGCCGGCAACCCGGCTCCCCATGCCTCCATGGAAACCCCCATCGAGGCGTGGATCACCACCATGCCCATGTCCATTTCCGTGGGCGCCGCCGATTGGCTCTACCTGGACGCCCTCAATCGCTACCCCTCCCTGAAGATCGCTCTCTCGGAAGGCGGCCTCGGCTGGGTGCCCTACTTCATGGAACGGGCGGATTTCAGTCACGAACGCCACAAGGCGTGGACCAACTCCGGCTTCGAGGGCACCAAGCCCAGCGAGGTGTTCAAGCGCCATTTCATGAACTGCTTCATCGATGACCGCTTCGGCCTGCAGAACCTTCAGTTCTTCAACGAGGATCTGATTGCCTACGAGTGCGACTACCCGCACTCCGATACCCTGTGGCCGGAAGTGCCCGAGCATCTGTGGGACAGCATCAAGCATCTGACTGACGAGCAGATCGACAAGATCACCCACCGCAACGCCATGCGCTTCTTCAACTTCGACCTGTTCTCCCACTTCAAGCGGGAGGAGGTCACGGTGGCGGCGCTGCGGGCTCAGGCCCAGGCCGACGGTGTCGATACCACGCCGAGATCCTGCGGTGGCGCCAGGCCCCTGGATGAGGGGGAGGCCGCGCGTCGCATCACCTCCGGCGATCTGATGAAGATGTTCGCCCACCACGCCAAGGCCGAGTGACCGCTGGCGGTTGGTAACCGGTCGGAAGATCGGCTGGAAAAACGGGAGCCAGGCGGCTCCCGTTTTTGTGCCGGGATCCCATGGCAATCGCGGGGCTTCAGGGGGCCCATGGGGCGGTGGCGCAACGGCGTCAGGTGCTGATGTCAGGCTTGTGGCCATCGCGGATCGCCGTTTCCAGCACCTTGATGAGCCAGGTCAGGGTGTCGATGGCCCGCGTCGGCTCAAGCCCCCAGGCGGCCACCAGGCGATCGTAGCTGGGAGGGGTCCAGGCAAGATCCAGTGCCCCGGCGGCGATTTCCCGCTCGCTCTCGCTCCAGTCCGGAGTGGCCTCGCGGACGGCGGCAAGCACCGCCCCGCGGCGGATGGCGTCGATATTGGCCAGGCTGGGGTCCTCCACGGCCACCGGCGTGGAGGCGAAGGTGGACAGGTAGCGAAACAGTTTTTCAGTGATCTGGGCATAGTTGTCGAGGCGCAGGCTGTCGAGCTTGATCCCCGACTCCTGGACCAGGCGTTGCAGGACCGCGTCCCGCAGTTTGCGCTCGCTGGTGAAGTGCCTGTGGACGGTCCGTTCACTGACGCCCGCGCCGAGGGCGACGGCCCGGGCGTTGAGATTTTTCCAGTCCCAGTCCTTGAATCCGTGCACCAACCGCACCCCCGAGGCAATGATGCGCTCGCGGGTCTCGGCCGCCTGCTTTTCCCTGATGGGACTGTGATAGGCGCGTCGCTTGTTGGCGGCATTGGCTGGATTTCGTCGTGGCTGTGGTGCTTTGCTCATGGGCTGCGGCTTGTTGTCGTTCTCCCGGATCATAGCAGAGGTGCCCGGGTCCGGCGAATGATCCGATGTGATTGTCCGGTGCGGTCATGTCGCGCCCTAACGAGTACGCCATGAATGACTGTATCGTAGGCCGCCCAGGTTGCGACCCGAAGGTGACTGGTCAACACTGTCGAACAGCCCCTGGGCTTTGTGTATACTCTCTATCAATCAAGGGCCGGGCCCGCCCTGGTCCGCCGTCGTTTCCGCCGCCCACGGCTGCCCATAACCCATAGCCGCTCATAAGGAGAACAGACCATGCCAGAAGCGTTCATTATCGACAGTGTCCGCACCCCGCGGGGCATCGGCAAGCCCGGCAAGGGCGCGCTGGCCCATATGCACCCCCAGCACCTCGCCGCCACTGTCCTCAAGGCGCTCCATGAACGCAATGGCTTCGACACCGCCGATGTCGACGATGTAATCTGGGGCACCAGCGCCCAGGATGGCCTGCAGGGCGGCGACATGGGGCGCATGGCGGCCCTCGACGCCGGCTACGATATCCGCGCCAGCGGCGTCACTCTCGACCGCTTCTGCGGCAGCGGCCTCACCGCCACCAACTTCGCCGCCGCCCAACTGATGGCCGGCATGGAGGATCTGGTGATCGCGGGCGGCACCGAGATGATGTCCCATATCACCGCCATGGGCCAGAAAAAGCGCGAGGCGGGATTCCCTTCCATGGGGTTGGGCACCGGCAACCCCCGCTTGCAGGAAAAACACCCGCAATCCAACCAGGGGGTGTGCGCCGATGCCATCGCTTCCATGGAAGGCATTACCCGCGAGGCGCTCGACGCCTTCTCCCTGGAGAGCCAGCAGCGCGCCGCCCGGGCCACTCGCGAAGGCTATTTCGCCCGCTCCATGGTGCCGGTGGTGGATGACGACGGCAAGGTGGTGCTGGATCACGATGAGCATCCGCGCCCCAATACCACCGCCGCGGATCTGGCGGCGCTGCAACCCAGTTTCGCCCAGATCGCAGACATGTCCATGGCGCCGGGCGCGCCCACTTTCCGGCAGTTGATCAACCGCCGTTATCCCGATCTCAAGATCGAGCACTTTCACCATGCCGGCAGCTCCTCCGGGGTGGTGGACGGCGCTGCAGCACTGCTGCTTGCATCCGGCGATTACGCCCGCAAGCACGGTCTCAAGCCCCGCGCCCGGGTGGTGGCCATGGCCAACATGGGGGACGATCCCACCCTGATGCTCAACGCCCCGGTGCCAGCGGCGAAAAAAATTCTGGCCCGCGCCGGCTTCACGGTGGATGACATCGATCTTTGGGAAGTCAACGAAGCCTTTGCCGTGGTGGTGGAGAAATTCATCCGCGATCTTGGCATCGACCGTGACAAGATCAATGTCAACGGCGGCGCCATCGCCCTTGGTCATCCCATCGGCGCCACCGGCGCGGTGCTGATTGGCACCGTGCTGGATGAACTGGAGCGCCGCGACCTGCGACGCGGGCTGATCACCATGTGCGCCGCCGGCGGCATGGCGCCGGCCATCATCATCGAGCGGGTTTGAAGGATTGTTTTCCTGGCTTACGGCGGGCACTCGGCCAAGCGGTCGCCGCTGTGTGGTGGGTAGCGCCCAGGGTTTGGCGGGCGTCGTGAGTGCCCTGTGTCAATATCGTGCCATGGCGTGGCAAGTCCGCCATGGCTGCAAGGGGAGAGACAAGTGACTGGTGCCTGGAGCGCCGCCGCCAGTGAACAGAAGCCGCGGCGGGACAGTGAACATACCCGGGAAACGATCCTCGAGGTGGCCGCCAAGCTGCTGGCCAAGGTCGGCCCCGAAGGGTTGAGCCTGTCCCAGGTGGCCCAGGTGGCGGGTGTCAACCGCGGCACCGCCTACCACCATTTCCAGACCCGCGAGCAACTGCTCAAGGAGACCACCGCCTGGATCAGCGCCAAGCTGTGCAAGGTGGTGTTCGGCGAGGAGGGCGACAGCGATGGCACGGCCGCCGCGCAGCGCACTCCCCGCACCGTCTCCGAGGCGTTGACGGGGTTTGCCATGGACAACCCGGAGTTCGGCCGCGCCTGGCTGTACGAGATGCTCAGATCCAGTGAACCGGGGGAGGATCCCTTCTGGCGGCTCTACCGCGGCCATATCGACAATTTCGTGCAGACCGATTGGGCGGAACCGGGCATCGACAGCGAGGTGCACGCCATGATGATGCTGGTGAGCGTGTTTCTCTGGCCGGTGTGGACCCATGCGTCGGAAAAATCCCCCCGAGAGCGCCGTCGTCTCGCCAAGCGTTTTTCCGATGAGCGGCTGAGGCTCAGCCTGCATGGCGTGATGCGTACCGAATTTCCCGACGGCAGGCCGTGCGGCGATAGCGATGGCGCCGCTGGCGAAGGCCCGGCGTAAGGCGCGCCGCGGGCAGGGGCCCCGATCTCAGCGCCTGCTTGCCCCAATACGTTATTCCACTTCAGCGATCACCCCGATTTCAGGAGATAGACTATGAGCGACAAGCCCGCCATGTTGCCTTGGCCAGATGAAGATTTTTCCGTGCATGGCCCCGTCGAGGCGCAGCCCATCAATCGTATCCAGGGTTTCGTGGCGCGGGTGATGGAGCGCAACTGGGCCTCCATACCCCATGTCACCCACCACGACGACATCGATATCAGTGATTTCGAGGCGCGCCGCAAGGCCTGGAACGCGGCCAATCCCGACCAAAAACGCACACTGCTGCCGCTCTTGGTCAAGGCCGCCATCGCCGCCATGCAGCGCTATCCCCGCTTCAACGCCTCCATCAGCCCCGATGGCGGCACCCTGTACCTCAAGAGTTACTTTCATATCGGCATTGCCGTTGATATTCCCAACGGTCTGTTGGTGCCGGTCATTCGCGATTGCGACAAAAAAAGCGTCGGCGAGATTGCCGACGAGATTGCCGCCGTCGCCGACAAGGCCAAGACCAAGGGGCTGTCCATGGCGGAAATGTCCGGTGGTTGCTTCACCCTGTCGTCCCTGGGTCATATCGGCGGCACCGTGTTCACCCCCATCATCAATGCGCCGGAAGTGGCTATCCTGGGCATCACCCGCACCAAGGAGCGCTTCCTCCCGGATGCCGAGGGCAAGCCGGTGCTGCGCCAGTTGCTGCCCCTGTCCCTGAGTTACGATCACAGGGTCATCAACGGCGCCGATGCCGCGCGTTTCCTGAGAACCATGGGGGAATGGCTGGAGGCGTACCGTTTCGAGGGCTGAGCCTTCACGCCACGGGCGATCCGCGTGGGCGGCTTGAAAACTTCAGGAAATTCAACCCAACAGGCTGTGGCCGCCCGAGACTTTCGTGGCTATGCCTGGAGGCCTCGCAACCCGCGCGATGGAGGGAAGGGATCTATCAAGTGCTTGGCTAAAGCCGGAGGCATTGATCAACCAATCGGCGATACGACCCATTTTCCGACCCTGCCGCACTGACACCTATCCACAATGAAGGCTGAACATGAAATTGCACGGCAGCTTTACCTCTCCCTATGTTCGGCACTGCCGGATCGTACTGGCACAGACCGGACTGGAATGCGAGTTCGTCGAGACCGACTACACACAAAGTGCCGACCAGTCACCGACCTGTCGCGTGCCATTCCTTCACGATGGCGATTTGATGCTCACCGATTCGGCCAGTATCCTGCGCCATTTCCGGGCGAAGACGGGGCATGAATTTTTGCCGGATATCCGTGAATACGACTTTTTTCTGATGATCAACACGGCAATGGACAGCGCGGTCAATCTATTCCTGTTGGGTAAGGACGGGGTGACACCCGAGACAAGCGCGGCCCTGGCCCGGCAGCAACGCAGGATCGTACAGACGCTGGCCGAGTTCGAGCGCCGTGTCGAGGTCCTTGCGGATGGGTCCTGTGACGTGTCCATTCGTCTCGGGTGCTTTCTCAGCTGGGGGCTGTTTCGTCAGCGTATATCGCTCGACGGATTTCCGCGCCTGGCGGAATTCCGGCAGCGTTTCGAATCCGATTCCGTCATTGCCGCCACGCACCCGTCAGCAGGAGGATGAAACCATTGCGGAGAATGACCTTGTCCAGTGCTTGCAGCGGATAACAGAGCGCAAAGTCCGCTCCCATCACGCCTTGCTTGCCCAGTCCGAGAAGGCCCTCGCCCCGACGGGCGATCGCTGAGGAAGGACGGCCATGCCAACAAAAAGCCCGGCGGGGAATCCCCCAGCCGGGCTTTTTGCTTCCAGGGTGGACTCAGAACAGGGTCTTCACTTCCCGCCGCAGTAGCTTGCCCATCTCGTTGTAGGGCAGGGCATCGACAAAGACCACTTTCTCCGGAACCCGGGATGAGCGCAGACGATCCTTGATCAGGCGCTTGAGATCCTCGGCGCTGGGACTGGTGTTGCCGGGTTTTATCGCCACGGCGATTCCCACCGCTTCCCCCCACTCCACGGAGGGCACGCCCACCGCCGCGGCGTCGGCGATGGCGCCATGGGTCATCAGTACATCCTCGATCTCGCCGGGGGAGATGTTTTCACCGCCGCGCACGATGACATCGTCGGCGCGCCCGGCCAGGAACAGATAACCGTCCTCGTCCAGCCAGCCCGCGTCGCGAGTGGGAAACCAGCCCTCGGCATCCAGGGCGCTGCGCTCCCGGTATTCCCCGGAAACCTGCTCGCCGCGCACATAGATTTCCCCGCGCTCACCGGTGGGCAGCGGCCGTCCCTCCTCGTCGCGGATTTCCAGCTCCACGGTAGGCAGCGGCTTGCCAACGGAACCGAGCCGGGCGCGCACCTTGGGATCGCTTGAATTGAAGGCGGTGCGGTGATCCTCGGGGCCCAGCAGGGCGATGGTGGAGCTGGTTTCCGTCAACCCGTAGGCATTGGTGAAGTTGGTGTCGGGAAACAGTTCCAGCGCCCGCTGCACCAGCTCCAGGGGCATGCGGCCGCCACCGTAGGCGATGGCCCTGAGTGCCGTCAGATCCGGCTTGCAGCCGTTGTCCATGGCGCCGATGATGCGGGCCAGCATGGTGGGCACCACGAAGGCGTTTGTCACCCGCTCTTCGCTGGCCAGGTTCAGCCAGGCTTCCGGCTCGAACGCCGGCAGCATGACGATGCGGCGCATGGCATAGATGGAGCTGAGCAGCGCGGCGATGCCGGCGATATGGTAGGGGGGCACGCACACCAGTGCCGCCTCGTCCTCGTCGGCGGAGCAGAACTCAACGGTGCCGAGGATATAGCCCAGCAGGTTGGAGTGGCGCAACAGTGCGGCCTTGGGGGCAGCGGTGGTGCCGCTGGTGAAAATCTGGGCGGCGATGCCCTCGCCCTCCCGCTCCTCGCCGGAGGCTGACTCGGCGGCGGACTCGGCCGCGGCCACGAAGTCTCCACGGGTGAGACAGCGGTGATTGCCGCCGGGGCTGAGGCGCTGACTGCGCTCGAC
>JBJHDJ010000037.1:0-12653 GCA_050486485.1 Porticoccaceae bacterium | reverse complement strand
GCGCAGCAGTTCCTCGTTCACCCGGTCGGAGGCGCGGCAGTAACGCAGCAGCACATCGCGGATGGCTTCCCGGTCCGCCAGTTCGTCGCGGATCTGTGTAACGGTCTTGATCATGGGTGGTCCTCGCTGTTGATGTTGGAGTGGAAAAAGGCCGGTCGTTTCAAGCCGCGCCCGGCGCGAACACCAGGCGCTCTCCGTCCCTGGCCAGGCGCCCCACATGGGGAGCGGGAAAGTGCGCCGGGACGATCAGGACATCCTGCCGCAGAAAGCGCTGTTGCAGGCGCCGCCGGGTGGCCAGGGTGGCGGGAAAATCCTCGCTGGCCCCCAGATCCAGCTCGGGGGAGACCAGTTCCAGGGGGTGGTGAAAGGCATCGCCGCTGAAGCAGGCCAGCCGGTCGCCCCCCTTCATCCAGGCCACCGCATGCCCCGGGGTATGGCCGGGGGCGGGCTCGATGGCGAAGCTGGGTGACACCTGGTGGTCGCCATCCACAAGATCCACCAGGCCAGCCTCCAGCACCGGCAGCACGCTGCGCTCGAACACCCCGCGATTGAAGGGGTTGTCGGCATGGCCCGGACGGCGGGTATCCCAGTGGGCCACCTCGCGCCGCGCCATCAGGTAGCGGGCCTTGGGGAAGGTGGGAACATACCTGCCATTGGCGAGCCGGGTGTTCCAGCCACAATGGTCGCCGTGCAGGTGGGTACAGAACACGACATCCACATCCCCCGGTCTGAAGCCCGCGGCGGCGAAGCGTTCCAGGTAGGGAGTATCGAGGTTGTCGAACGGGGGGAAATCGGGAAATGGGCGGCCGTTGCCGACACAGGGGTCAACGACGATCACCCGCTCGTCCACTACCGCCACCCAGCTTTGGTAGACCAGTTCCCAGTGTTCGTCGGCGGCGAGGAAACGGGGCCGCAACCAGTCACGGTGGCGGTCGAGCAGGTCGGCATCTTCGGTGAGCGCGGCCATGGGCATTCGACAGGTGGTTTCCTCCACCCGGTGAATTTCCGCGCTGCCCAGTGTTATCGTTGTCACGGTTTCTGTCCACGGCCACGGGTCGCTGGTGGCACGGCTCCATCAAAGTAAAGCTCCATCAAAGTAAAGCTCCACCAAAGCAAGTTCCACCATAGCAAATCCGGTCGACACCGCAAAACACGCCGCCGCGCCCATCTCTCCCAGGGACCAGTGACTGTGCCTGCCCAGTCTCGTACCGGGCCTTGGGGAACCTCTGAAAAACTACTGCGCGACCCGGTCCGCACCCTCGCGTGCTCGCTCACCCCTGGCCTATCACTCTGATATGTCCCGGGGATTCGCTGCGCGGCTCGGTGCGCCTCGGGCCGCTCGCGACATTTTTCAGAGGTTCCTTAGCCTCCCAGCGCCAACTCACGGGCAAAGGCGCGGATATCCGCCAGCAGAAGTTCGGGGGTTTCCAGGGCGGGGAAATGGCCACCGCGGTCGAATACCGTCCAGCGCTGTATCTGGTACAGCCGCCGCGCCCAGCTGCGGGGCATTTTAGCGATGGAGCGGGGAAACAGGGCGACCGCGGTGGGCACCGTCACGAAGCGTTCCTCCGGCATCCCCTGGATGAACTCCCGGTACAGGCCCATGGCGCTGCCGATGGTGCCGGTGAACCAGTAGAGGGCGATGATCTCCAGCATCCGCTGCGGGCCCAGGCCCGACTCCCCGGCGCCGCCATTGTCAGCCCAATCGTGGAGCTTCTCGCCGATCCAGGCGGCGAGGCCGGCGGGGGAGTCGTTCAGGGCATAGGCCGGACTGGCGGGTTTTTGGGTCAACAGGGCGAAATGGGGGAACGACGCCGGCTCGGTGATCCACGACCGCTCGTGATCTTCCACGGGGAAGCCCTCCGCCACCTGCGGCGCCGAGCCACTGATGCTGCTCAGATGCAGACCCATGACCCGCTCGGGCCAGCGCCGCGCCATCTCGGTGCCGATCAGGCTGCCCCAGTTGCCCCCCTGGACCATGAACCGCTGGTAGCCGAGCCCCTCCATCAGCGCCACCAGATGATCGGCGATCCTCTGGGGGTTCACCCCCGGCCGGGTAGTGGAAAACCCGTAGCCAGGCAGGGATGGCACCACCACATGGAAAGCCGGCTCGCCTTCGACGGGCTCTCCGTTAAGGGGCTCTCCGTTAAGAAGCTCTCCGTTAAGAAGCTCTCCGTTAAGAAGCTCTCCATTAAGGGGCTCTGCCAGGGGGTCGCACAGGTCCAGGTACTCCACGAACGCCCCCGGCCAGCCATGGATCAGGATCAGGGGAACGGCGTCCGGGCGGCTGGAGGGGCGGTGAATGGCGTGGATGGCCAAGCCATCCATTTCCAGCCGTACCTGGGGCTGTCGGTTGATGCGCGCCTCGAAGGCCCGCCAGTCGAAGTGGTGTTGCCAATGGTGACAGAGCTGGTGGACGAACCCGGGCGGGGGGCCTGGCCCCCAGTCACCGTGGTGGGGATCCACCACCCAGCGGGTGTGGCGCAACCTGGCCTCAAGATCCACCAGGGCCTGATCCGGAATCTGAACCACGAAGGGTGTCGGCGCGTTCAATTCGGAACGCCCCTCCCGCCCACGGAATGACGGGCGGCGATACGCTTGACCTTGCCGCCGCCCTGGACGACGCCGGCGATGCTGCCACCGCTGTCGAGCAGCTCCGTGCCCACCGCCCCGGTGCGCATGTACGCGCCAGTTGCCACCACGGAGTCGTACACTTCATCGAATAAGTGCATTGTTATCCTTGTCGTCGGCATAAGCCTCCGCGGTGCGTAGACCCCGCGGGAGCATCCCGTCGATGGTACCCAGGGGCCTGCAAAGTCACAATGGCAAAGGCACATAATTAGACGCAGAGCCTGCCCCATGCTCGGCATGATCACAGAATTGACGGGCAGGAACAGGGCGTTTAGTCTTCCGCTCCTTGATGAGGGAGGATCTCATGGGTCGACTGCAAGGCAAAGTGGCGATCATCACAGGCGCGTCTCAAGGCATGGGCGAAACTCATGCCCGTCGCTTCATTAAAGAAGGCGCAAAATGTGTACTTACCGACATCAGCAGTGATCGGGGCGAGGCTCTAGCGGATGAACTTGGCCCCAGCGCCTTGTTCGTTCGTCAGGATGTCGCCCAGGATTCCGAATGGATCTCCGTCATCGCCAAGGCGGAGCAACATTTCGGGCCGGTCTCAATTCTCGTGAATAATGCCGGGGTCTTGGGCAGTTTCACAAAAACCCTGGATCTCACTGAAGAAGAGTTCACTCGCATCTGGGCGGTCAATGAACTCGGGGTCTTTCTGGGCATGAAACGCGTCATCCCCTCCATGCTGAAAGCCGGTGGCGGCTCGATCATCAACATCTCATCAACCTGCGGACTGTCGGCGATAGACGGCACTGCGAACGCTGCCTACTGTTCGACTAAATTCGCGGTGCGCGGCCTGACCAAGTTTGTCGCCGTTGAGCACGGCAAGGACAAGATCCGCGTCAACTCGATCCACCCGGGCTACATCGCAACGCCGATGATGACCGATGCACTCACAGCGGATCAGATCGCCGCCGCAACGGCCATCCTGCCACTCAGGCGGGCGGGCGGGCCCGAGGAAGTCTCAAGTCTCGTGCTGTTCCTGGCCTCGGACGAATCTGCCTTCATCAGTGGTGCGGAGCATATAATTGATGGTGGTCTGATGGCGAATTAACCCGGCATGTAACACCACCGTGTGACTGGCAACTCATGGATGTGCCGCCAGCAGCCACAGGCCAATGCAAGGATTTAAAATACAATAGGATTTTTTACTTTTTCTCCAGCATTTATTGGGTGTCAGCCCAAAGAGATGGGAATGTCTATCCAGGCGCCCAAGTTACCAGGTGGTGCGTGGCGGCATATCCCCCTGGCTTCTTTTTCCGTGGAGCGGGTGCTATCGTTGACACACTATAAAAAGGTTAGGGGGCATGCCAATGGACTCTCAATGGCAACAGCTGCAGCGAAAGCTCAAACGCTACCTCGGCAGGTTTCTCAAACGCCCGGAGGATGTGGAGGATATTGCCCAGGAGGCCTTGATCAGGGTTCTCGAGGCTGGCTCCAAGGGTGAGATCCACTACCACAAGGCCTATCTGTACCGCACAGCCCACAATCTGGCCCTCAACGCCCTGGCCCGCAAGTCCAATCTGCTGGAGGACTACATGGAGGATTTTCCTGACCCGGATGTCTTCATGGAGAGCACCACCCTGGAGGACGAGGTGGCCGGGCAGCGTCGCTTCGAACTGTTTTGCCGGGTCCTTGCCACCCTGCCCGAGCAATGCCGGCGGGTAGTGGTGTTGCGCAAGGTGTATGGTTATTCCCAGCAGGAGGTTGCCGATCGCCTGGGCATCAGCGTCAGCACCGTGGAGAAGCACCTGGCCAAGGGTCTTCAACGCTGCGCCACCCAGATGCGCAGCAGCGAGTCAGTGGATGGCCAGCAGGGTCAAACACTGACGCCGCTCACGCCACTTCGAGCAGGACCCATCAAGTCATGAAAAATGTTGTTCAATTGCCCGACAGGGTCCGCGTCGAGGAAGAGGCAGCGCAGTGGGTCGCCCGCCTCGACCGTGGAAAGCTCGACGGTCGGGAACGCAAGGCCCTGCGCGACTGGCTCGCCCAAGATCCCACTCACGGACCCGCCCTGCAGCGCATGGCGCAATTGTGGGGAGGCCTGGATTGTCTCGCGATTCTGGCGGAATTGTTTCCCGGCGAAGCCCGATCCCCTCGCGATGCCTGGCGGCACTGGCTTCCCGCCGGCACCCTTGGCGCCGCCACCGTGTTGCTACTGGTGGTGGGCCTGCATCTGGCGGGCCTGCTGGACAGGGCTGTCCCCACCCCGTTGGCCCCTTACGGTGCGACGCAGCCCACTGAATTGGTCTACAGCACCGAGCGCGGTGAACAGCGAGAAGTGCCCCTCGAGGATGGTTCGGTGCTAGCGCTCAATACCCTGTCGGAGGTCCGGGTGCGTTTCGATGACAGCGGACGAACCCTGTACCTGACCCACGGCGAGGCCCATTTCACCGTGGCCAGGGACCCACAACGTCCCTTCGTTGTTCATGCCGGCCATGGACTGGTCAGGGCGGTGGGCACGGCCTTCAATATCCGACTGGAGGGAAGCCATGCGGAAGTGCTGGTCAACGAAGGCGTCGTGGAGGTGATTGCTGGCCCAGCACCGGCCGCCCCAGGTGGTGAGAGAGGTGAAACAGGCAATCCCCGGGGGCTGGTGTTGGAAAAAGGCGGTTCCGCGCAGTATTCGGCCACCGACACCCGAGCCGAGGCGCTGCCCCTGGAGCAGGTCGAACAACGCCTGGCCTGGCGCCAGGGCAAGTGGATCTTCGAAGGCGAGACGCTGGCGGAAGTACTGCGCGAGATTGGCCGCTATACCGATCACCGTATTGTCATCGTTGACCCGCAGTTGGCGTCTTTGAGGGTAGGCGGGTACTTCGATATTGGTGATATCGAGGGTTTGATGAAAGCCCTCGAATCTGGCTTTGGCATCCGCTGGATCAGGGATGGAAACGGGATTCAGTTACACTCATCACTCGCCACCGCTACCGAAGGGTGAAACGGCCCTCGCCGGAAGCGGCCTTGTCACCGCTCCACCTAATTACTCAACGCCAATAGCGGGTTTTCATGGCTCACCTGTCATTGTCACTGAGGGGCTCCAGGGGGGCTCTCGGAAACGCAAGGGCGCGGTCGCCTGAGGACAGTGTCGCAGTCGTTAATAAAGGCGGCTTTATTGCTCTACTTCTGTTGGTGTCGCTTGTTTTCAGCGATCACGGCAGTGGCGAAGAGCCCTTGATAGCTTTCGACATCCCTGCCTCACCGGCCCATCGGGGTTTGAACCTGTTTGCCCGGCAAGCGGATATTCAGATTCTCTATCCATTCGATGAGGTGAAGGATCTCCGCGTCGATGCCCTCCGGGGAGAATACTCCCTCGAGGCGGGGCTGGAGAAGTTGGTCGCCGGTATTTGCCTGAAGCCGGGAGCTCACACCGATCGTGGTCTGACCCTCAACATCATCGATAACAATCAGAGGTTCTGGCTAATGAAACGGAATATTGATGACTGCAAGTCAAAAGGCGTGTTCTCGGCCCTCTCTGTCGCGCTTGCCTCCGTGTTTACCGCAAGCCCGGCACTGGCCCAGGAAGAAACCCGGGCACAGCAACGAGGAGGGGGAATTGAAGAGGTTCTTGTCACCGCTCAGCGACGGTCTGAACGCATTGAAGATGTTCCCATTTCGATCAATGCCTTCGATCAAGGGGCGCTGGATAGACTGAGGATTCTGTCCACGGATCAGTTACAGTTCGCCACCCCGGGTATTGTCAACACCTCGACCTCCGGTGATGGCATCTCCGCGATCTATATCCGGGGAGTGGGCACGGGCTATTCCGGACCCGGCCTTGAAGGTAGTGTCGCCGTCTATTTGGATGATGTCTATCTGCAAACACAGACCTCCTCCGCCCAGGCCGCTATTGATGTATCCCAGATCCAGGTATTGAAGGGCCCCCAGGGAACCCTCTATGGACGCAACGCCACTGGCGGCGCCGTTATCATTGAGACCAATGACCCACAGCTCGACGACATGGATGGCTATGTTCAACTGGGTTATGGGCGGTTGAACTGGAAGCGGGCCGAAGGGGTTCTCAACGCCCCTGTGGCTCCGACATTGGCATTGCGCTTTGCTGGCTTCCACGAGGAAAGAGACGGCTATGTCCGCAATATCGCCCACCCGGATCAGAATAAGAGCGGCGTTGGCGCGGGCACTACCTATATGGCCAGGGTTAAGGGCTTGTGGGAGCCATCGGATCGGTTTCGTTCCGTTGCAACCGTAGGATACGATCGGCGCAATGGCAATGGCGCCATTCACAGTCTTCGTTACGGCCCGGACGGCACACCCACTGAACTCGGATTCTTCGAAACGATGCAGGCCCCCTTCCGCGAGGGTGGCGGGGGTGATGATACAGATGGCGCCATTGCCTCCTTGCGTATCGATTATCAGTTCGACGATGTGTGGAGCCTGACAAATACCCTGGCCTATCGTCGCACCCGGGCCTACGGCTGTACCGACAATGACGGCACACCCGTCGAGCTGCTTTATTTCTGCACAGTGTCTGGGCGGAGCCCCGATTCCGGGTCTGCTGACGGCAAGGTAGACAAAACGCTAACCAATGAAATGCGCATCACCTCCGACAGCGGCGGCCCCCTGGATGTCACCGCCGGCCTTTTTCTCACCCGCAATAAAGCGCGCTTTGTGGGGCGAATTGGCGGCGCATTTTTTGGCGATCTCACACCCACCTTCGACAATCGCAACGAACTGACAGCCTACTCCGCCTATTTTGATCTGTCGTACCAGCTGTCCGAGCGATTGAGGTTACTCGGCGGATTGCGCTATACCCAGGAAGACAAGAAACACTCCGTGCTGCTTGATCAGGACGCCCTGGATTTTGTGGGCGGCACTTTGCCCCAATCCGACAGGGACAAGACTGATTTCAACAACATTTCGCCCCGCCTCGTACTTTCCTACGATGCCGGGATTGCCAATTACTATGTCAGTTACAGCCGGGGATTCAAAAGTGGCGGCTTCAACAGCCCCGCATTCGCCATTGACCCGCCGCTCAATCCTGAAAAGATTGAGGCCTACGAAGTGGGCGCAAAATTTCGATCGGATGATGGACGGCTCGGGCTGAGCGCAGCAACCTTTTACTACGATTGGAAGGATGTTCAGGTGGCTTTCATCACTGGTGGAGGCGCCGGCATCATGCAGCAAAACGCTGCTGGCGCACGCAGTTATGGCGCCGAGGTCAATCTCGACTGGTCCCCAGATCCTGATTGGCGGTTCGACGCGGGTTTGGCCTATACCCATGCGCGTTTCACCCGGTTTCCACAAGCGGCGGTTTACAATCTAAACGGGGGCTTTCTGAGCGCCACGGCGGAGGACCTGAAGGGCCGCCGCCTGCCTCATGCACCGGACATCACCGCCAACGCCAGCATCACCCATTTCTTCGATCTGCCTTCGGGCTGGAGCGGAGATATTACGCTTGCGGTCCGTCACACATCAAAATATGACTTTACCGCCGGTGCTGGAGGCGAACTGAGGGCAAGCCAACAAAAGTCGTTCACCCTTGTCAATCTGACCGGTGGTTTCGCCCCTGCCGGCTCCCGCTACGAATTGGGCTTGTTCGGCGCCAACTTGCTCGGCGAAAAATATATCCAGCTGGTGTCAACGGGTGACACCGGGGTGTACATGACCCCGGCGGAACCGCGAACCTATGGTGCAACCCTGCGGTTCAATTTTTGAAGGCGATGGAGTCATTGGTTAAGGAAAAGTGGGGATAGCACTTGAATACCGATTTTCTGCAGTTTTGTTATGTCACCAATCACCTGGACCGCGCAGTCGAAACACTGCGCGGAATCCATGGAATGGGGGCGTTCAAGGAATTGCGTGAACTCCATCTTCCGACCGGCGAGGGCAGGGAAGCCCACTGCCATTTCGCATTGGCCTTCAAGGCGGGCATGCAATTCGAGGTCATCCAGCCGCTCTCGGGCGATATTGGCCTTTATCAGGATGGCTTGCCGAACAATGAATTCGCCATGAAATTCCACCACCTTGGGCGACATATCTCATCGGTGGAGTCCTACCGTGAAGCGCTTGCCGTGGCAAAGTCCCGCTGGTCAATCCCCATTAATATGGCCGAGTTCGGTGGGTATTATGCCTACGCGGACGCCAGACGGGATTACGGACACTACCTGGAATTCTTTTGCTTTCCCCCAGGGTCGGAAGCCATCGATGCCCCTCGGTATTGAGGCGTATTACGGCCATATACAGTCATTGCCAACATAACCCTGCAATGGCCCTCACTACTCAGTTCAGCGGCAATGTGAGCGATACATAGCATGAAACCTTCACACAAGCGGCCATTGGGTAAAACCGGTCTCGAAGTCACTGTCGCCAGCTACGGTGGTGGAAGCGTCGGCAACTTTGGCCGCCATCTCGACAATGCCCAGGCTCTCGCCGTTCTCGAAGCCGCCTGGCACTCTGGAATCCGCTATTTTGATACCGCGCCGTTCTACGGTCGCGGACGAAGCGAGCGGCGCATCGGCGCCTTTTTGGACGAAAAACCCCGCGACGAATTCATTCTGTCCACCAAAGTGGGACGACTTCTGCAATACAAACCCGGTGGCGCGGAGGGAGACGGCCTGTTTCTCAACCCATCACCCTTTGATCCCTATTGGGATTACTCCTACGACGGGGTGCTACGCAGCTATGACCATAGCCTGCACCGCCTGGGACTGGACGGCATCGATATTCTGTATGTCCACGATATTGGCTCGCGACTCCATGGCAAGGATGCGCCGAGGCAAATGAAGATCTTGCAAGAGGGTGGACTCAAGGCACTCGAGGAATTGCGATCCAGTGGCGCAATCCGTGGATTCGGACTTGGCGTTACCGAAGTAAATGTCTGCCTTGATCTTCTCGATTACTGTGACCCCGATGCTTTTCTACTGGCAGGCCGTTATACCCTGCTGGAACACGTCGAGGCGCAACCCCTCCTCGAACAATGCCTCCAGCGCTCGGTGTCGCTCGTCATTGGTGGTGTCTTCGCTTCGGGCATCCTGGCCACAGGCGCGGTCAAAGGTGCCCGGTACGATTATGCGCCCGCTTCGGAGGAAATCCTCAAGCGAGTATCCCGGCTGCAATCTATCTGCGCACGCCACGAGGTCGAACTGAGCGCAGCCGCCCTGCAATTTCCCCTGGCCCACCCAGCGGTCGCCACCGTGCTGTTGGGCGCGGGCACCCTGCGCAGCTTCGCACAGTGTGTCGCGGGACTTGCCAGTCACATTCCCGGAGAGTTCTGGGAGGAGTTGAGAAAAGAAGGCTTCGTAGCCGAAGCCATTCCCGATTGACCTTGACCTCAAGCATGTGAAATCGGAGAGCGCCTGTCTACTAATACCGCTGTCGTTCTGTTCGGCCCCATGATGTGACCCTCGACTGTCCCTGATCAAACGACACCTGACGGACAACCGTCACTCTCAACGCCGACGACTACCCCCCAACCTGGCAGCCATTTTCGGTTTTGCCCCCCGCCCGGGCTTGCTACAATCCGCCCCTTCGCAACCCTCGATGTGCCCGACACCGGTCCCTGGGCACCGGACTGAAACCTGACATGCACCCAACCCTTCCCCGCTCCACCCAGGCTTTGCGCGACTCGCTGGTATTCTGGGGGGCCGCCGTGGGCTATATGGTGAAGGGTCGGTTCCGCTTTCCCGGGGGACACCTTCCCCCCGCCGGCACCCCGGTTCCCCGGGATTTCCCCGGCATCTGCGTGGCCAGCATGGACGATGCCGCCTGCGACGATCTGATGATTCGCTACCTGCGGGACCTGGGGATCGACGCGGTGCGCCTCGACTACGGCTACGAGGGACCGGGCAAGCATCCAGAGCGCTTTCTCGGGCAGTTGCTGGACGGCGGTTTCAAGGTGCTGCTGCGCCTGATTCCACCGCCGGAGGAGGCGCGGCGAATGCTCACTCCCGGGGCGCTGGAGAGCTGGCGCGGGTTCGTGGCAACCACGCTGAATCGCCATGGCGAGCGCATCGAAGGAGTGGAAATCGGCAATACCGTCAACCGCCGCAACTGGTCCGGCTTCATCACCCTTGAGCACTTCATGCGCGCATGGCGGGTGGCCCACGACCTGGCCCGGGAGCGGGGGATCACCCTGGCGGGGCCCAATGTCAGCGACTTCGAGCCCGCCCTCAATGCCGGCTTCCTGGCGCTGATGGCCCGGCGCCATTGCCTGCCGGACATTCACACCGACAACCTGTTTGTGGAGCGCGCTTTCGAGCCGGAATTCTACGACCGCAAGGTGTTGGGGCGCCGACTGGGCCCGCTCCACAAACTGAATCTGGTGAAAAAGGCGCGCCTGCTGGGCCGCCTCGGTGTCGAGTACGGTGTCGAGCGGACCTGGTCCACCACTGCCTTCTGGACCATCAAGCGCATCGTGCGCCGGCTGGTGGAAGGGGAGCAGAAACAGGCCGACTACATCGCCCGCTACATGATTCTGGCGGCGGCGTCCGGCGGCCTGGTCCGCGCCTACTGGGGGCCATTGGTAAGTCAGCGGGAGGGTCTGGTGGACGATGGCACCGGGCAAGAGGCGGACCACGAGCTGGTGGCTTTCTACGGCGGCAACAACGGCCGTGTCGAAAACTACCGGGTGCGTCCCGCCTTTCACGCCTATGCCACCTTCATCCGCCTGATTCCCGGTTCCACCTATGCCGGCCCCCGCCATGGCTCCCAATCCCTGCAAGTGCACGAGTTCGAGACCGCCAGCCACCGCATTCACGCCCTGTGGACCGTCAACGCCCGGGCGGCGGAGCTGGCGGCCCTCTACGGTGGCGACGACCTGGCGGCCGCCGAGGTCATCGGACGGGATGGCCAGACCCTCGAGGAAATCCCCTGCCTAGTAACCGAATCCCCCTTTTATCTGCGCTGGCCCCTGGCTCGCCCAGTGGCCGTGGATGCGAGTGTCGAGGTACTGAAAGATGTACGGGTGGACGGTAACCGCCCTGGGGGTCGCTACTATCTTCATAGGGACGTTCGCTGGGAGGGGCTGGTATTCGCCACCAACCGCGGCGAGGCCGATGCCATGATCGCCGCCCTGCACCCGGACAACATCGCGCCCCACGGGGATGGCAACAAGCTGCGCAAGTCCCGCAATGTGATCTGGACCCTGCCGGACCCTCGCCACCGGGATCGTCAACTGGTGGCCAAGAAGCCCCATCGCCTCAAATGGAACAAGCGCATCACCGATGCCTTGAAACCCGCCAAGGCCCTGCGCAGTTGGAACGGGTCCTGCGAATTACTGCGCCACGGCATCCCCAGCCCGCTGCCGGTGGCCTGCTTCTACAGTGCCGATGGGGTGGATACCCTCAACAACTGGTATATCTGCGAATACGCCGGAGAAGTGCCCTCGGTGCGGGAGTTTTTCATGGCCTACGCTGCCGGCAACCCGGAGCACCTGGGGATTTCCCGCGGGCGGTTCTTTGACGAGCTGTGCCAATTCCTGGCGCGACTGCACGAGGTGGGGGTGTACTTCCGGGATCTCACCGGCGGCAATATCCTGGTGAATATCTCGCCGGATCAAGACCTCGGCTTCTCACTGATCGACACCGGCCGGGCCCGCTTCTACCCCGGACACACCCCTTTCTCCAAGCGCATGGCGGATCTGTCCCGCACCTGCTACAAGCTGGACTGGCCGCGGCGGGAGGAATTCATGTCCCGTTATCTCGGCGCCTACGACAAGCAGTTCGGCTGGCGCTACCGGCTGCCCTTCCTGCTGTTCGACTGGAAGATGAAACTCAAATCCCTTCTCAAGGGCAGGAAACGGCCGGCCGCCGGCGGTAGGATGGGTTGAGCGAAGCGATACCCATCAAGGTGTATGAGTGTGATGGGTATCGCTTCGCTCAACCCATCCTACGCTGGACTATTCCTGCCCACCGGTTGCGGGGTGCAATGCCACCAGGAGGACGGTAATATTCCCGCAAAGAAGTCAGGGGAATTTATCGCCATGAAAACATGGATCTCACACGCCCTGCTGTGGCTGATCGGGCTGTTGCCGGCCCTGATCGCTCTGTTGGCCCTGCCCTCCG
>JBJHDJ010000036.1:0-12655 GCA_050486485.1 Porticoccaceae bacterium | reverse complement strand
GGAGGTCAGCAGAATGATGGTGTTGATCAGCGGCAGGTGCCAGGGATCGATTACCGCCTCGGGACCCTTCATGCGCGCGGCGTCGCCGGACACCGCCATGTCGGGGGTGGTGTAGAGGGGCCAGGCCGGCTCGAAGCCGCTCCACAGCAGTTCCTCGGTGGGACCCTCGCTCAGCCAGGGCAGCACCAGCATGCGCACATAAAACAGGGCGCCGAAGAACACCGCGAAGAACATCGCCTCGGAGAAAATGAACCACCCCATGCACCACACATAGGAGCGCTTGAGTTGCGCGCTGTTGAGACCGGCGCGATTTTCCCGGATCACGGTGCTGAACCAGGTGTACAGCACCAATGCCAGAATCAGCGAGCCGGCCAGGAAGATCATCGGCGAGCCACCCAGCACCCAGGAGGCGGCGCCCCAGGCGGTGACCCCCAGACCCAGCCCGGTGATCAGCGGGAGCTTGCTCTGGTCCGGTACATAGTAATTGCTGCTTTCACTTGCCATCGTCGTTCTCCGAATTCACGCCCCGGCGGGCATGAGGGTTCTTCTCAATTTGTCTTGGCGACAGAACCGCCATCAACCCGGTCGGTTATGTCGAACATCGTATAGGACAGGGTGATGGTGTTCACCGCGCGGGGTAGATCCGGGTCCACGATAAAGACCAGGGGCAGGTCCGCCTCCTCGCCAGCCGCGAGGGGCTGGTTGTTGAAACAGAAGCACTCGGTCTTGTGGAAGAAGTTGGCGGCGTTGAACGGCGTCACATTGGGAATCGCCTGTCCCACCATATCCATTCCGGTGATGTTGTGGGCGCGGAAGGTGACCGGTGTCGGCTCGCCGGGATGCACCCGCACTTCGTGGATGGCGGGTGCGAACTCCCAGGGCATGTCGGCATTGTTGGTGGTGACGAACTGCACCCGCACGGTGCGGCTGGTGTCGACGCCGGCCACTTCCGCCGTGTACTGGCCACTGGTTCTGCCACCGATACCGGTCACCTCGCAGAACACATCGTAGAGGGGCGGCATGACAAAAATCGCGAACAGGAACATGACCGCCGCGCCGGCGATGGACTTGTAGATGGTCTTGCGTACAGGGTTGGCCATGGCGCGCTCCTCGTCTGTGTGCGATGTTTGTCCGTGCCGCTCCGTGCCTACTTCACCTGGGGCGGCGTGCTGAAGGTGTGGTAGGGCGCCGGGGTGGGCACCGTCCACTCGAGGCCTTCGGCGCCTTCCCAGGTCTTGGGTTCGGTAACCTTCTTGCCGGCGACGACTGTGCTGATCACATTATAGAGGAACAACACCTGGGCGGCCCCGTACAGGAAGGCGCCAATGCTGGACACCATGTTCCAGTCGGCGAACTGCAGGGAGTAGTCCGCGTAACGGCGTGGCATGCCCGCCAGACCCAGGAAATGCTGGGGGAAAAAGGTGATGTTGAAGCCGATGAAGGCCATCCAGAACTGCACCTTGCCCATGGTTTCGTTGTACATGCGGCCGCTCCACTTGGGCAGCCAGTAGTACACCGCCGCGGTGCCGGAGAATACCGCGCCCGCCACCATCACATAGTGGAAGTGGGCCACCACGAAGTAGCTGTCGTGGTACTGGATATCCGCCGGGGCCAGGGACAGCATCACCCCGGTGAAGCCGCCGATGGTGAACAGGATCACGAAGGCGATGGCGAACAGCATCGGGGTTTCAAAGGTGATGGCGCCGCGGAACATGGTGGTCACCCAGTTGAACACCTTCACCCCGGTGGGCACCGCGATCAGCATGGTGGCGTACATGAAGTACAACTGGCCGGTGATCGGCATCCCCACGGTGAACATGTGGTGGGCCCACACGATGAACGACAGGAAGGCAATGGCCGCCGTGGCGTAGACCATGGAGGAGTAGCCGAACAGCGGCTTGCGGCTGAAGGTGGGGATGATCGCCGAGATCACCCCGAACGCCGGCAGGATGATGATGTACACCTCGGGGTGCCCGAAGAACCAGAAGATATGCTGGAACAGCACCGGGTCACCGCCGCCGGCGGCGTCGAAGAAGCTGGTGCCGAAGTTGATGTCCATGAGCATCATGGTCACCGCGCCCGCCAGCACCGGCATCACCGCCACCAGCAGGAAGGCGGTGATCAGCCAGGTCCACACAAACAGCGGCATCTTCATCAGGGTCATGCCGGGGGCGCGCATGTTGAGGATGGTGGCGATGATGTTGATGGCGCCCATGATGGACGAGGCGCCCATGATGTGGACGGCGAAAATAAAGTAGTTCACCGAATCCGGCGCATAGGTGGTGGACAGGGGGGCGTAGAAGGTCCAGCCGAAGTTGGGGCCGCCCCCCTCCATGAAGAGAGTCGACGCCAGGATGGCGAAGGCGAACGGCAGGATCCAGAAACTCAGGTTGTTCATCCTGGGCAGCGCCATGTCGGGGGCGCCGATCTGCAGGGGAATCATCCAGTTGGCGAGACCCACGAAGGCCGGCATGATGGCGCCGAACACCATCACCAGCCCGTGCATGGTGGTCATCTGGTTGAAGAAGTTGGGATCCACCAGCTGCATGCCGGGGGCGAACAGCTCGGCGCGAATGACCATCGCGAAGAAGCCGCCGAGGAAAAACATCGCGAAACTGAACCACAGGTACAGCGTGCCGATGTCCTTGTGGTTGGTGGTAAAGAGCCAGCGGCCAATACCTTGAGCGGGACCGTGTGCCATGACTGAATCCTCCGTTACTGGCCCTGTTTGTACATGAGAACATCGACGGGCTGGACCACATCGCCGGTGTTGTTACCCCAGGCATTGCGCTGGTAGGTAATCACGGCGGCGATGTCCACCTCGGAGAGTTGAGCGCCAAAGGCCTGCATGGCGGTGCCGGGTCTGCCGTTCACCACCATGTCCATGTGGTTCTCCACGGGGCCGAGGGCATAGGACCCGCCCTTGATGGCGGGGAACACACCGGGAATGCCCTCGCCACTGGTCTGGTGACAGGCGGCGCAGGAGCGGTTGTGAACACCCTCGCCGCGCGCCATCAGTTCCTCCATGGAGAACTGCTGGGACGCCATCTCGCGGATGGCGGCGGCCTCGGCTTTCTTGTCCTCGAGCCATTCGGCGAATTCGTCCTGCTCCACCACATGCACGACGATGGGCATGAAGGCGTGGCCGCGACCACACAGCTCGGCGCAGTAACCGCGGTAGACGCCGGTTTTTTCAACCCGCGTCCAGGTTTCGTTGATGAAACCAGGAATGGCGTCTTTCTTGACGGCGAAATCGGGTACCCACCAGGCATGGATCACATCGTTGGCGGTGAGCAGGAAACGCACCTTGGTGTCCACCGGGATCACCAGGGGCTCGGTGACTTCCGCCAGGTAGAACTCGCCCTTGTCATCGAGGTTGTAGATGGCGTCGTCCGTGGTGGACAAGTCACTCATGAACTGCACGCCTTCACCCAGGTACTCGTACTGCCAGCGCCACTGATAGCCGGTGACCTTGATATCCAACTCGGCGTCGGCGGTGTCGTACATGGTGATGACCGTGCGGGTGGCGGGGATGGCGATGAGCACCAGGATGATGGCGGGAATCACCGTCCAGACGATCTCCACGGTGGTGCTCTCGTGGAAGTTGGCGGCCTTGTGGCCGCGGGACTTGCGATGCACGATCATGCTGTAGAACATCACCGAGAACACCACCACACCGATGGCGACGCAAATCCACAGGACGGTCATGTGCAGGTCGTAGACTTGTCGGCTCACATCCGTGACCCCCCTCGGCATGTTCAGCACTTCCCGCCAGGTCCCTCCCTGCTCCGCCTGGGCGGCAAAGGCCAGGGGAAACAGCAGAAAAGGAGCAAGCACGCGCAGGAACAACTGCTTGGCTTTAGCTAGCATCGCCCGTTTTCTCCGTAGTGATTTCAAGATATTGCTTCTTTTCCCGTGTAGAAATGGCATGCGCAAGGCCACCGCCTCCCCGGGCAGGGCGGCGAGTATAGCAGAACGCCACCGCGCCAGTCACGACGAAACGGGCACGGCCTGCCTCAACAAAACGGCCATTTCCCGGCAAATGTTGAACAAGAATGATTACCACCCTGTACCACCCTTATGCACAATGGTTCTTTGCAATCTGTCCCGCCGCGACTAGCTTTTCCCCATGGACACGGTCAATGTGCGCTCCGCCATCGCCCACGCCCTGGCCCACGAGCAGGCCACCGGCGAGTTGGGCGGGCTGTTGCGCGCCCGACTCGGCCATCTGCACGGCGCCATCAACCCCCGCGCCAGCGACCCGGCCCGCCACCTGCTGGACTTCGTCACCCGCTATGTCACTCGCCTGCCGGATATACTCGACGCCATGCGCGACCTGGCCGCCCAGCAGGGGACGGAGGACGAGGCGGAAGGCGTGATCGACTGCTGCTGTGAATTGTTCGCGCGCCCCCCCGATCTCCTGCGAGGCCATCAGGGTCTCAACGGCGCCATGAATGCCGCCTACATGGGTCACCGCCTGGTGGAGGAGGCCAACGACCAGCACCTGGTGTCGCGAGGACTGCCCCTGGTGCCCCTGGACAGCACCCGCTCCAACCTGATCGTCCATCAGTTGATCGGCGAGGGCTTCGCCAATCAACTGGACAGCGCGGTGCGCCTGCTGTCGGAGAAACTGGTGAGTGACTGGATTGTCTCGGCGCCGCGATCAGCGGCGGAGTCTCGCCAGGCCCCCGAACTGCTGCGGCGCTGGCCCTGCCTGCAGGATACCCTGGCGGGAGACCTGTTCCAGTTGTCGGCCTCCATCCATTGACGGACCGCCCCCGACGGGTTCAACCCCCTTGCTCGCCACCGTCCGCGCCGGGGTCCACCAGCCGCACCGGCCTGACTTCCACGTCCCCCCGCCGGGCACCGCGACTGACCCGCGTCTCCAACTCCCGAGGCGGCGATTGCAACCGCAACTCGTCCTTGAAACCGCAACTGACGCACTCCCGGAACTGCCTGCCCTCGTCGCTGTAGCTCAGGATGCGGTCCATGGCGGCGCAGCGCGGACACACGGCGCCGGCGATAAAGCGTTTCACCACGGTCATGGTTCACCCTTGATTCACGGAGGAGGGGGGCTATTATAGCCCTCCTTTCCGGTCGTCACAGGAGCCGCCCATGCCTCCAGCCAATATCCGCCCCTTTGGTGGCAAGACCCCCAGCCTCGGTGAACGGGTATACATCGACCCCGCCGCCACGGTGATCGGCGATGTCACCCTGGGGGACGATGTCTCGGTGTGGCCCGGCGCCGTGATCCGCGGCGACATGCACCGCATCCGCATCGGCCACCGCTCCAATGTCCAGGACAACGCCGTGCTGCACATCACCCACGCCAGCGACTTCAATCCCGGCGGCTGGCCGCTGATCATCGGCGACGATGTGGTGATCGGCCACCGCGCCCTGCTCCACGGCTGTACCCTGGGCAACCGCATCCTGGTGGGCAACGGCGCCATTATCAACGACGGGGCAGTAGTGGAGGACGAGGTGATCATCGGCGCCGGCTGCGTGGTGCCCCCCGGCAAGACCCTGGAAAGCGGCTTCGTCTATGTCGGCAACCCCTGCAAGCAGGGGCGCCCCCTGAAGGACTCGGAGCGGCGTTTCTTTACCTATTCGCCGATGAATTATGTGCGGTTGAAGGATCAGTATTTGGCGGAGGCGGCTGGTGGTCTGACGTCTGACGTCTGACGTCTGACGTCTGACGCTCAAGCATCACTTCGTTCTGAGACCCCGCAAGCGATAATGCCTGAGCTCGTCAAATACCGATGCCATGGATCAACGGAACCGTGGTATCGCTCCAGAACTTGCTCCCACCCCGATCTTCTTGGCGTCCGACGTCAGACGTCAGACGTCAGACCCCGACGCAACCAAGCAATCACCGGCCCCGTCCCGGGTCTCACCCCGCGCCACAGTTCAAACGCTTCCGCCGCCTGCTCCACCAGCATGCCCAGGCCGTCGGCCACCGCGCTGGCGCCCTGTTGCGCGGCCCAGGCCATGAATACCGTGGGTTCGCGACCGTAGGCCATGTCGTAGCAGCGGGCGCCCGGGGCCAGCAGGCCCGCCGGCAATGGCGGCAGATCCCCCGCCAGGCTGGCGCTGGTGCCGTTGATCACCAGGTCGAAGGACTGGCCCTGCAGGTCGACGAAGCCGCAACCCCGCACGGTGCCCAGATCGCTGAAATCCGCCGCCAGTTCGCTGGCCCTGGCCACCGTGCGGTTGGCGATGACCAACGCCGCCGGCCCCCGCGCCAACAAGGGTTCCAACACGCCGCGCACGGCGCCACCGGCGCCGAGCACCAGCACCTTGCGGCCCGCAAGCGGCCAGCCGAGGTTGACGGTGATATCCCGCGCCAGCCCGGCGCCATCGGTGTTGTCGCCGAGAACCCCGCCGTCAAGCCGGGCCAGGGTATTCACCGCCCCGGCGCGGCGCGCCCTGTCGGTGAGCCGCGTGGCCCAGGCGAAGGCTTCCCGCTTGAAGGGCAGGGTGATATTGAGCCCTTTGCCCCCCTCGCGAAAAAATTTTTCGGCGGCGGCGGCAAAACCGTCCAGCGGCACCAGTTGGCGCTCGTACACCAGGTCCTGGCCCGTGGCCGTGGCAAACCGGGCGTGGATATCCGGCGAGCGGGAGTGGGCGATGGGGTTGCCGAAAACGGCGTAGCGGTCGGTCACTGGCCCTCCTCGGCTTCGCTGGGCGTCAGGTTCAGGTGCTCCCCCCTCAAACCCACTGCCGGGGCTTGAGGTAGTTGTCGTACAGATCCGCCTCGCGGCTGCCGGGAGCCGGGTGCCAGTCGTATTCCCAGCGCGCCAGGGGCGGCAGGGACATGAGGATGGACTCGGTGCGGCCGCCGGTTTGCAGACCGAACAGGGTGCCCCGGTCGTACACCAGGTTGAACTCCACATAGCGGCCGCGGCGGTAGAGCTGGAAATCCCGTTGCTGGTCATTCCATGGCTGGCCCTTGCGGCGCGCCACGATGGGCCGGTAAGCGGGGATATAGCTGTCCCCCACGGCGCGCAGGAAGGCAAAGCTGTGGTCGAAACCCAACTCACTGAAGTCGTCGAAGAACAGCCCCCCCACGCCCCGGGTTTCCCCCCGATGCTTGAGATAAAAATACTCGTCGCACCACTGCTTGAAACGGGGGTAGAGATCCTCGCCATAGGGCTGGCAGGCGGCCCGGGCGGTTTCGTGCCAGTGGCGGCAGTCCTCCTCGAAGGGGTAGTAGGGGGTCAGGTCGTAACCGCCGCCGAACCACCACACGGGCGCTTCCCCCGCCTTCTCGGCGATGAAGAACCGCACATTGGCGTGGGAGGTGGGCACGAAGGGGTTCTCGGGGTGGATCACCAGGGAGACCCCCATGGCTTCGAAGGAGCGCCCCGCCAGCTCGGGGCGGTTGGCGGTGGCGGACGGCGGCAGCCTGTCGCCGTGCACATGGGAGAAGTTGACCCCGCCCTTTTCGATCACCGCGCCGCCAGTCAGTACCCGGGAGCGGCCACCGCCGCCACCCTCGCGGCTCCAACTGTCCTCGCGGAAATCGCCGGCGCCATCCTCGGCGGCCAACTCGGCGCAGATGCGATCCTGCAGATCCAGCAGGTAGTCCTTGACGCTGTGCTTGTTCATGTCAGCCTCCGGCTCTGAATATCTGTCCCGTGTGGATATCGCGGATCTCGCTGGGCTTGGCCGCCCGCCCCACCGCCCCCGGGGTGATATCCGCCAGTCTGCCACGGAAGTAGCGCTGGACCATCATGGCGTTGCGGGCCGGCAGCCTTCCCTGGGGGTTGGCGGAGGTGGACACCAACGGGGTGCCCGCCACCCGGCACAGGGCGGCGGCAACGGGATGGCGGGTGACGCGCAGCGCCAGGGTGTCCCGCCCCCCGGTGATCCAGGGGGGCGCCAGGGGCCCCGCCGGCACCACCCAGGTGATCGGTTTTTCCCCTGGTGTCGACAACCTGTGGCGGGCAGCATCGTCTAGTTGGTCCATGTCGATATAGGGCTCCGCCTGCGCCAGGTCGGCGGCGATCAGGATTACCCCCTTGGTCATCTTCCTGCCCTTGAGCTGAAGTATCCGCGCCATGGCCCGATCATCCAGGGGGTCGCAGCCCAGGCCCCATACCGCCTCGGTGGGATAGGCCACCACCCCGCCGCCGGCAATGGCCAGGGCGGCGCGGCGAATGCGGTGATGCCGGATCCAGTGGGCAAAGGTGGCGGCTGCGGGCATGGGGGCATGGGTCCAGGGTCGGGGCGAGGAGGCTACCGCAATTGTGGGGGAGCGGCAATTGGTGGTGGACTGGGTGATTGGCAGGGCGTGATGGGCTCAAGGCCGCCGTTCAGCGCCGCCGCAGGTAGTGACCGCCTCGTTTTTCCACGCTGCCCAGCAGTTCGAGGTTGACCAGGGCGGCGGTCACGCTGGGGGCGGGGAGGCCGGTATAACCCACCAGGGCATCCGCCGACACCGGGTCGAAACCCATGGCCTCCAGCACCTTGGCGGCGTCGCCGGTGGGTTCCCGCGCCGCTGGCGAGGCAGCCGCCAACTCCTCGGCCTTGTAGCCCAGCAGCCCGCCAAGCTGCTCGACGATATCGCCGACGGTTTCCACCAGGGTGGCCCCCTCGCGGATCAGCTGGTGGCAGCCCCGGGCCTGGGGATTGTGCACCGATCCCGGCATGGCGAACACTTCCCGGCCCTGCTCCATGGCCAGCCGCGCGGTGATCAGCGAGCCGCTGCCGCGAGCCGCCTCCACCACCAGCACCCCGAGGCTGAGACCGCTGATCACGCGGTTGCGCTGTGGGAAATGCTCCTTGCGCGGCAGGCATCCCAGGGGGAACTCGCTCACCAGGGCGCCGCCACCGTCGAGGATGGCGGCGGCCAGATTGCGGTGTTGGTGGGGATAGCAGACATCCAGGCCGGTACCCAGCACCGCCAGGGTACGGCCGCGCTGGAGAGCCCCGCGGTGGGCCGCGCCATCCACCCCCAGGGCCAACCCGCTGGTGATGACAAAGCCGCTGGCCGCCAGTTCGGCGGCAAAGGCCTGGGCGGTGCGCAGGGCGCCGGTGGTGGCGCGGCGGCTGCCTACCGTGGCCAGCTGCGGCAAGGACAGGACATCCCTGTCGCCCTGCACGAAGAGCAGGGGAGGGGGACGGTGGATATCCGCCAGCAGGGGCGGGTAGTCCGGGTCCGCCAGGGTCAGGGGGTGGATGCCGCGCTCCGCGAGCTGCTCGGCGTACAGTGCCGCCGCCCGGCGCCATGAGGCGGGATCCGACAGATAGCGGGCGTGGCAAGGCGCGAGATCCCCGGGACAATCCCCGGGGGAAGCGTTCAGAAAGGCTTCGGCGCTGGGAAAACACTGGTAGACGCGGCGCATCAGGGCCGGCGTCATGTCCGGCAGGGACGCCAGCACCAGGGCGCCGCTCTCGGTTGTCGCCATGTTCCCTCCCTGGCATGGCAGGCCCCGTTGCACCGGGGCGGTCGGATCACCTCAAGGGTTGGCCACTTCATCGCCCACCGCCAGGGGGCGGTCGGCGTGCATCACCAGGCCAAAGCTCATCTTCTCGAAGGCGCGGAACACCATCAGCACTCCGGCCCGCTCCGAGGGCAGCACGATCCGGTCGCCGGCTATGCGGTCGCGCACCGTCTCGCCCTGCTTGTAGATGCCCAGCACATTGCCTGCCTCGAGGCCATCCCGCTCGCCGCGATTGATGGCGACCACATCCAGGTGGCCCACCTGGGTGACGCCGCCCTCGACGGAAATGATCTTGCCCTCGACATCCACATCGGGGGCACGGGGGTAAAAGGTGGGATCGAGGCGGCGCTCCTCGTGGGACAACAGGCGGTCCCCGACGCGGATCTCCCGCTGGCTGCGGGTGGCCTTGAAGGTCGCCACTTCGCCGTTCACGGTCTTGAGCTGGGCGGAACCGATATCCTCCGCCTTGAGGCCCAACAGCTCCTGGCTATCGGGATCGATATAGGGATCACCCCTGCGATAGATACCGAAGAAGCTCTCGCCCCGGGGCAGGTCACCACGGGCGAAGAAGTCGTCGCCGCTGCCGGAAATCAGCCGCCGCTCTTGCCCCGCCAGTACATAGGGCGCCGTCTCCAGCTCGCCGGCCTCGACGATGCGGGTACGGGTAAGGAAATTGTTGACCACGCCCAGGGGCAGGGCGGGAATGACATCCTCGTGGGGAATCTCGCGGATCCGCGGCCTGAGCACCACGGTGCGACCATCGGCGGGAGGTCGGGTAGCGCCGTGACCCGCCACCGGAACGCCGTTGCGCTCCAGGGTAAGGCGCGGCTGCCCATCCACATAGGTGAGGGCGATGACATCCCCCGGGTAGATCAGATGGGGGTTGGCAATCTGGGGGTTGGCCTGCCAGATCTCCGGCCACTGCCAGGGATTGCGCAGAAACATGGCGGCAATGTCCCACAGGGTATCGCCGGACTTGACGGTGTAGCGGGCGGGAATGTCGTCCCTCAACGCCACATCGGACGCCACGGCCACCGCTATCTGCAACCATGCCGCCATCAGGACAAGTAGGAGTTTCTTCATGGTGACGCTTCCTGTGTGCTGTTCCCCAATGATGTATACTTGGCGCCGCTGATGTTTGTTATGTCACTGCAAGCCCGGTTCCGGGGTACTGACAACTGCGCCGTTCCTTGTTCTGAACCCAATGTTAGCAGTGGCTTGCGCCATTTTGCTAGAATTCCGTTGCAAACACTATGGCTATTCTCACCATCCTTGAATTTCCCGATCCCCGCCTGCGCACCAAGGCGCGACCCGTGACCCAGGTGGACGACCGCGTCCGCGAGCTGGTGGACGACATGTTCGAGACCATGTACGCGGCCCCGGGCATCGGCCTCGCCGCCACCCAGGTCAATGTCCACGAGCGGGTGGTGGTGATGGATATCTCCGAGGAAGGTAACCAGCCCCTGGTGTTCATCAATCCGGAAGTGGACGTCATCGGCGAGGAACAACGGGACTATCAGGAGGGCTGCCTGTCGGTGCCGGGCTTTTACGAGCATGTCGCCCGTCCGGCGCGGATTCGTGTCCGGGCCCTCGACCGGGACGGTCAGCCCTTCGAGCTGGAGCCCGACGGCCTGCTGGCGGTGTGCATCCAGCACGAGCTGGACCACCTGGAGGGCAAGCTGTTCGTCGACTACCTGTCCCCGGTGAAGCGCCAGCGCATTCGCCAAAAGCTGGAAAAACTGCACCGACAACAGGCCTGAGGAAAGCTGGTGCGCATTGTCTTCGGCGGCACCCCGGAATTCGCCGCCTGTCACCTGGCCGCGCTGATCGATGCCCATTGCCAACTGGTGGGGGTATTCACCCAGCCCGACCGGCCCGCCGGGCGCGGCAAGCAACTTGCCGCCAGTCCGGTCAAGGCCTTGGCCCTGGCCCATGGCTTGCCGCTGTTCCAGCCCGCCACCCTCAAGGATCCCCAGGCCAGGCAACAGCTCGCCGATCTCAAACCCGATCTGTTCGTGGTGGTGGCCTACGGCCTGCTGTTGCCCCAGGCGGTGCTGGACATCCCCAGCCACGGCTGCATCAATGTCCACGCCTCGCTGCTGCCCCGCTGGCGCGGCGCCGCCCCCATCCAGCGCGCCATCGAGGCTGGGGATCGCGAGACCGGCATCACCATCATGCAGATGGACGCCGGCCTCGATACCGGCGCCATGCTGCTCAAGGTCAGCTGCCCCATCGCCGACGACGACACCGGCGGCAGCCTCCACGACCACCTCGCGCAACTGGGGCCTCCCGCCCTGCTGGATGCTCTCGCCAGGCTGGCTGGCGGCCAATTGCACCCGGAAATCCAGGACGACAGCCTGGCCACCTACGCCGCCAAGATCACCAAGCAGGAGGCCGCCATCGACTGGCGCCGGGACGCCGCCGCCATCGACCGCCAGGTACGCGCCTTCAACCCATTTCCGGTGGCCTTTGCCCGCCTGTCGGGAGAACCGCTGAGGATTTGGTGTACCACCCCACTGGACACCCGCCACAATCTGCCCCCCGGCACCGTGATCGCCGTGGAGGATGGGGGCGTCAGCGTCGCCTGCGGTCAGGGCGCAGTGCTTATCCGCGAAGCCCAGCTGCCAGGCAAGAAGCGCCTGCCGATGGCGGACATACTGCGGGGCAACCCACGGTTGATCAGCCCCGGCTCGCGGTTGGACTGAAATCATGGATGCCGGCAGCCACATTGGAAATCCGCCGTGAAAGCCCGCGAAGCCTGTGCCCGCGTACTGGCTGGCGTAGTGCGCCGCGAGGGCTCCCTCGCTACTCTGCTGCCACCGATGCTTGAACGCGTCGCCCCCCGGGATCGTCCTCTGGTCCAGGAGCTCTGCTACGGCACCCTGCGCTGGTACCCCGCGCTGGAGACTCTGCTGGCGTCCCTGCTGGACAAACCCCTGCGGGAGAAGGACGCGGAAATCACTGCCCTGCTTGCCGCAGCGCTCTACCAACTGCGGGATATGCGCACCCCCGATCACGCCGCCGTCCACGAAACCGTAGCCACCTGTCAGATCCTCAAGCGACCCTGGGCCAAGGGTCTCGTCAATGGCGTGCTGCGCCGTTTCCTGCGGGAGCGGGAAGCCCTCGAGTCGGCGCTGGCGGACAACCCGCGCTTCACCAGCGCCCACCCGGACTGGTTGCGCGAGGCTTTCGCCGCGGCCTGGCCTCAA
>JBJHDJ010000035.1:0-12728 GCA_050486485.1 Porticoccaceae bacterium | reverse complement strand
CGGGAACTACCAGCCCCGCTCTCCGGGGCTGGTGTCCGGTGACATGGCTTCCGCTTCGCTGGCCAGCACCAGGAATTCCTCCAGACTGATGAGTCCGTCGCCGTTGGTGTCGAGGCGCTGGAAACCGTCTCCCGTCAAGCCAGCCGCGGCCGCCTCCGCCTCCGTCAGAAACCCGGAATCGTCCACATCCAGCTGATGGAAGATGGTGGTGTAGCGGTCCACCAGATCCTCGGGCGCTTTCCCCTCGTCGCCCATCGCCGAACCCAGCAGCACAAAAGCGAAGAAGATGGCGAGTGACAGTCTCATGGCATTCTCCTTGTCGTTGTTGGCACGGGTGATATAGCAACCGCCATGCCATTTATAAAAACCCTTTAATATCAGTATGATGATGAAATTCTTGGCTGGTGGGAGTGCTGGTGGTGTCGCCAATTGGCAACAGTATTTCCGGGCTTGGGAAAAAGAGTGGCCATTTCATGAGGTTGTGGTGTTGCCTGTTTGCGACACCTGGAAATTGCGCTACTCTGCCCGCCACAACAGGGGGAAATACCCATGGAGACACAGGGTGGCTAACTGGCTTCGGGCCATGACCTTGATGCAGCAATGGGCGGTTGCCGCCGTGCTGGCCATCATCCCCCTGTTGCTGGCTGTCAGCTATGCGGTGCTGTCCCTGCAACATCAAACCAACCAGCAGCGCGCCCTGGTTCAGGAACTCGACGGCCTCTCCACCCGTACCTCCGCGCTTTCGGAGAATGTCAGGGATCTGGTGCGTGCGGCGCGCCAGTACCTGTTGCTGCGGGACCAGGGATTTCTCGACCAGTACCAGCAGAAAAGCAGCGCGCTGGAGACCCTGGCCGGGGAAGTGCGCGCCACCCTGGCCGAGAACGGCCTGACCCGGGGCGGCGAAACCGGCAACAGACAGGACATAGGCATGCACCTCGACAATGTGCTGGCCATTGCCGGTGATGTGGGGCGCAGGCTGGTGAGCGGCGACCTGGATTCGGATCAACTGGGAGGGCGCATACAGTCGCTGGTGGCGGGCACCGATGCCCTGGTGGTGGCCACCGGCGACTATCGACACGACGCCCTGTCCCGGGGTGAGAGGGAATTCAATCGCATCGTCGATCAGCTCTTCGTGCTCACGGCGCTGGCGCTGCCCGGCACCATCCTGATGATGATGATCGGCTCCTTCATGGTGTCCCGCCCCATCTGGCGATTGAGCCAGGCCATCAGGCGTTTCGGCAGGCACCAGTGGCGGGACCCGGTGAGCATTCGCGGACCCGCCGACCTGGTGGCCCTGGGAGACAGTCTTGAATGGATGCGCCAGCAGGTGCTGGCGTCGGACAGGCAAAAAACCGCCTTCATCCGTCATGTCACCCATGAATTGAAAACGCCCCTGGCGGCCATCATCGAGGCCGCCAGCCTGCTCGATGATCAGGTGGTTGGCAGTCTGGACGACGACCAGCGGGCCATCGTCGCCATTCTGCGGGACAACGCCCGCAACCTGGAGGAGTTGATCCAGCAGTTGCTCAACTACAACGCCGTGAGTCATGGCATGGTGGCCCAGGTGGCGCCCGTGGCCGTGGGTGAGGTTTGCGGAACCGTGGCGCGGCAACTGGACATGGCCAAGCCGGACAGCGCGCGGCGCTGGACCATCGCCGGCAAACCGGCCACGCTGCCAGGGGATCCGCGACTGCTGGACATGATCCTGCGCAATCTCATGGGCAACGCCTGGCGCTTCAGCCCCGCTGGCGGTGAAATCACGGTGACCTGGGGCAGGGAGGCGGAGCACTGGTGGTTGGCGGTGGCGGACCAGGGTCCGGGCATTGCCGAGGACGAGCTCGATGATATTTTCACCCCTTTTTTCCGGGGCAGCGCCAGTCGCCTGGACAGCGCGCCCCGCAATGGCATCGGTCTCGCCATCGTCGACGAGGCGGTGAAATTGATGGGGGGAAACATTGCCGTGGATTCCAGGCCCGGGCATGGCGCCCGCTTCACAATCCGCTTGCCTCTTTCAGGCCAGGACGCCGCAGCATGAAAAACATCCGATCCGCAAAGCCACCGCCCAGGGGCCAGGCCGCCAAGGCAAATGACCCAGGCAATTGAACCCTTCAGGATTTCCCCAATGAAAATAACGCCAGCCATCGCGGTCAGCCTGCTCCTCGCCACCACGCTCATGGGGGGGTGTGAGAGTCTCCACGCTCCCCAGCCTGAAGGTCCAGTGGCGGTTGACCTTGCCCACGCGCCGGCGCGGGATTGGCTGCTGGCGCGGGCCGAGCTGTGCCGCCAGGGCATGCCGGAGCAGCGGGCGCGGATGATGGAGTTGGCGGTGGCGGGTGGCGGCCACGAGGAGCGCATGGAGCGGGTGGTGTTGGCCAGTTGCCATCCGGATCACACCCCTGGGCTGTTGCGGGAGGCGCTGAGGGACTTCGACGACAGCGATGCCAGCGACCGCGACAGGGCCTTGCTGGGGCTGTTGCGGGACCACGCCCGTAGCTACCGATTGTTGGAGGAGCGCAATGCCGCGCTGGCCGCCCAGTTGGAGGCCACCATCAACGGCATCCGCGAGATCGAGGCCGATCTGGATGCCCTGAGGCCTGAGAGGGGAGCGCCATGAAGGATCCGTTGATTCTGCTGGTGGACGACGATCCCGGCATGCTCAAGCTGTTGGGCATGCGGCTCAAGTCCTTTGGCCTGAGAACCCTGAGCGCGGCCTCTGGCAGCGAGGCACTGACACTGCTGGAAACCCATCCGGTCAAGGTGCTGGTCAGTGACCTGCGCATGGCGCCCATGGACGGGCTGGCCCTGTTCCATCGCGTCCACCAGCGCTGGCCCACCCTGCCGGTGATCCTGCTCACTGCCCACGGCACCATCCGCGACGCCGTGGACGCCACCCGCGAGGGGGTATTCGCCTTCCTTACCAAGCCGGTGGACAAGGATGAACTGCTCAGCACCCTCAACAAGGCGTTGTCCCTGCACAGCCAGGGCAGCAGTGAACCCGCCGTGGCGGACAGCGGCCTGCTGACCCGCAGCGCGCGCATGTTCCGCCTGCTGGAGCAGGCCAGGCTGTATGCCGACAGCGATGTCAATATCCTCGTTACCGGCGAAAGCGGCACCGGCAAGGAGCTGTTGGCGGATACCATCCACAACCATAGTTCGCGCGCAGGTGGACCGTTCGTCGCCATCAATTGCAGCGCGATTCCCTCGGAATTGCTCGAATCCGAGCTGTTTGGTTATGTCAAGGGCGCCTTCACCGGCGCCAACCAGGATCGCGAGGGGCTGTTCAGCGCCGCCGACGGCGGCACCGTGCTGCTGGACGAAATCGGCGACATGCCCTACCCACTGCAAGCCAAGTTGTTGCGAGTGCTGCAGGAAGGTGTGGTGCGGCCCGTGGGTGGGCGGGCGGACATTCCCATCGATGTGCGGGTGATTTCCGCCACCCATATGGATCTCGATGCCGCCATCGCCGAGCGCCGATTCCGTGAGGACCTCTATTACCGCCTCAATGTGGTCAGTCTCCACCTGCCACCCCTGCGCGAAAGGCTGGAGGACATACCGCTGCTGGTGGAGCACTTCCTCGCCAGGATTTCCGCCCGCACCGGGCGGCCGGCGAAGTCCCTGTCTCCGGATGCCCTGGGACTGCTGCTGGGCTACGACTGGCCGGGCAATATTCGTCAACTGGAAAATGTCATGGAGCGACTGTGCGCCCTCGGCACCTCGGCGGTGATCTCCGCGACCCTGACGGCGCAGGCCCTGCCGGGAGAGGCGCCGGTGGGTATTCCGTCACTCAGCGAGGCGCGCAGGGATTTCGAACGGGACTATCTGGTGCAACTGCTCACCGCCACCGGCGGCAACATGACCCAGGCGGCGGAACTGGCGGGACGCAATCGCTCTGATTTCCACAAGCTGGTGAAAAGGCACGATCTCGATCCCGCGCATTTTCGTGGCGGCGGCAGGGATCAGGCCGACGGATCGTCGCCGCGGTAACCGTACAGGCGGCGGCTCTTGATGGCCTCCACCACCTGTTCGGGGACGCTGTCCTCCCAGCCAGGCCTGCCGCTGTTGATCTGCTTGAACACCTCCGGCGGAATGATCCGCAGGTGCTCCTCGTTGTAGTAGCGGGCCGGCACCATGGCGTCGTTGGCCACCAGGTGTTCCAGCAGATGGACGAGGTGGGGCGCCACTTCCACCGTGTCCAGGGAGATGAGCCGGTCGTCGATGCGGGCCGGGTAGACATAGACATGGGTGTTGTCGGAAAACAGCTTGCCCATGGCCTCCAGAATGCCGCCTTCCAGCCCCTCGTAGAAGCGCGGATCGAACAATTGATTGAAATCCAGCACGCTGAGCACGATGCCGATGCTGTTGTGGGTATAGCGGCGGATCCACGAACGCAGACGAAAGAAGCGCAGATAGTCGGACACCAGCACGCTGTATCCCAGGCCGGTGAGCAGGTCGACGCGGTTAAGAAACTCCTGGTCGGCCTGCTCCTTGTCGGCGGCGATATCCGCCATGGTGATCTCCGCCAGGGTGGTGACATTGTCGCGGGTGATGCCCTCCACCTCGATGAACTGGCGCAGCGCCCCCTCCATCATGTCGACATGCACCTTGGTGGGTGGACGGAAGGAGCCGCGCAGCACCAGGGTATTCTTCTTGCGCAGCTCCTCTCCGGGGACCACTGGCTGGTTGCCGTTGTCGAACATCACCGCCCGGCAGCACCAACTGCGCACCAGTTGCAGATTCATCAGGCGATTGTCCACATCCTCGAAGTAAGGACCGGAGAAGTTGATCAGGTCGATTTCCAGGCGGTCTTTTTCCAGGTTGTCCAGCAGGCTTTCGATCAGGGCCCGGGGCTTGAGGGCGGAATAGAAGGCGCCATAGATGAGGTTGACGCCGAGAACGCCCAGGGCTTCCGACTGGAGCTTGTTGGTGTCGTCCATCATGCGCACATGGAGCACGATTTCGCTGGCCGGGGCGCCCGGGTACATCTGCGCCTTGAGGCCAATCCAGCCGTGGCATTCGCTGGTGTGTCGGTAGCTCCTCGCGGTTACCGTGGCGGCGTAGGTGAAATAGGTGGTGTTGCGGGAGCGGCGCTGGGCCAGCCGTTCGATCAGCAGGTCGAATTCGTGGTCCATCATTTGCCGCACTCGCTCGAGGCTGACATAGCGCTCCGCCTTGCCATAGATGGCGTCGCTGATCTGCATGTCGTAGGCGGAGGATGTCTTGGCGATGGTGCCCGCCGCGGCGCCGGCATTGAAGAACTGCCGCGCCACTTCCTGTCCGGCGCCAATCTCGACAATGGTGCCGTAGCGCTGTTCGTCAAGATTGATTTCCAGGGCCTTCTGTTCAGTGGAGAGCTTGGCTAGGCGGTCGGTCATGTTGGCGGGCCTTCAATGGCGGAATGACAATAATTGACGGCGTGATGAACAACCCTTGGCGAGCGGACAGGCGATGGTGGCTGCCGAACCGCCCCCATCCCTTGCAAAGTCATGCCAGCAAGGCCTTGTAGGCCCGCACCGCCCTGTCCATGCCCATGCGGAGGGCGTCCACGGTCAGGGCATGACCGATGGAAACCTCCAACAGGCCCGGAATGGTGGCGAAGCGACCCAGGTTGTCGAGGTTGAGGTCGTGGCCGGCGTTGACGCCAAGACCCAGTTCGGTGGCCAGTTGGGCGGCGTCGCGATAGCGGGCAAACAGGCGCTCCAGGGTTCGCGGCTGCCCCCAGGCGGCGGCGTAGGGGCCGGTGTACAGCTCGACGCGGTCGGCGCCGATGGCGCTGGCCAGTCGAAGCTGTTCGGCGTCGGGATCCATGAACAGGCTGGTTCGCACCCCCCAGTCCCGCAGTTGGCGGATGATGGGTTCCAGGGTCTTGGCGGAGCGCGTCAGGTCGAAACCGTGATCCGAGGTGAGCTGATCCTGGCTGTCCGGCACCAGGGTGCACTGGTGGGGGCGGGTTTCCTCCACCAGGGCCAGCAGGCCCGGGTAGCTGCCCAGCGGCGGGGCGAAGGGATTGCCCTCGATATTGAATTCCAGGGCGCCGCGTCCCCGAACCAGCTTGGCCAGATTGCGTACATCGGCCGGGCGGATATGGCGCTGGTCCGGTCGCGGATGCACGGTGATGCCATCGCAGCCAGCGGCGACACAGGTCTCGGCGAAGCCGGTCACCGAGGGGTAGTCGCCCTCCCGTGAGTTGCGGATAAGGGCGATCTTGTTGAGATTGACGCTAAGGGCGATCACGGCGAGTCTCCTCGACTGGCGCCAGCGGGGTTGTCGATGACACGGATACTGAGAATCTGCACCGTTTCCACCGGCAGGTGCTGGAAGCTCCCGACCGGACGCACGGCAACGGCGCCAATGGCGTCCGCCACCTCCATGCCCTCCACCACGGTGCCGAACACGGTGTAGCCGGCCTTGTCGCCATCCGGGTCGAGGTTGGGATTGTCGTCGAGGTTGATATAGAACTGGGAGCGGGCACTGTCGGGATCCTGGTGACGGGCCATGGCGATGGTGCCGCGCAGGTTTTTCAGTCCGTTGGCGGATTCATTGACCACCGGGTCGCCGGCTTCCTTGGCGCTGAGATCGAAGGTGTGGCCGCCGCTCTGAATGACAAAGCCGGCCACCACCCGGTGGAAGATCACGCCGTCGTAGAAATAGCGGTGCACATAGTCGAGAAAATTGGCCACGGTGCTTGGCGCCCGGTCGGCGTGCAACGCCAACACCATGTCCCCGAGGTCGGTGCGGATGCGTACCCTCGGATCATCCGCCAGCGCCGCCGGCGCGACCATGGTCAGGGCGAGCGCCGCGACCAGGGTCGCCAGGCGCGCCATCAGGCCCACTCCGAATAGCGCCGGCGGGGACGCAGGCCGGGCAGCAGCACCGCCAGCAGGGCTCCGAGCACCACCGTCAGGCCACCGTAGAGAAACCATTTCTGGCGATGGTCGCCCTGCAGTTGATCACGGCTCGCGGTGAGCACGTCGATATCACTTTGCAGCATGCGGTTGCGCCTGATCAGTTCCTCGTTCTGCTCCTGCAAGCCGAGGACATTGGCGGACAGCTTGCGCACGGTGGACAGCTCCACCTCCAGGTTGGTGAGCAGTTCGCGGGTCTCCCCGTGCAGCCTCTGCAGTTCCTCATGGGCGCTGGTCAGCTCGGAAAGCTGGTTTCTGAGCTGAATGTTTTCTTCGCGAACGGATTGGCTGCTGGCATCCAGGTTCTCGAAGCGGGCGTCGGAGGCGCGGCGACTGGCCAGGTAATGGCTGGGAAGCCAGCCGCCGCGGCCATCCTCGAGCACCACCCGGCTCCAGCCGTTCTCGCTGTCCTCGACGGTCAGCGGAGTGCCCGGCACCAGTCCGGGGTGAACGGGGGCACAGGTGGCGCAGGGGGCGTCGCGCAGTGGCACCCTGGGTTCATCGGAAATATAGCGCACCTGGGCCGTGGCCAGGGCCGACGTGGCCATCAGCAGGGCGATGATCAGGAGTCTCGACATGGGCTCGTTACCTTGGCGGAGGGTGGCGGTCAGGGCATCACAGGCTTGAAGGGTTTGACAACGACATCGGTGTAGACGCCGGCGCTCACATAGGGGTCCGCGGCGGCCCACCGCCGGGCATCCTCGAGACTGTCGAAACGGGCGATGATCAGGCTGCCGGTGAATCCCGCGTCGCCCGGATCCTCGCAGTCGATGGCGGGATGGGGACCGGCCACCAGCAGGCGCCCCTCGTCCCGCAGGGCCGCCACCCGGGCAAGATGGGCGGGCCGCGCCGCGAGGCGTTTTTGCAGGCTGTTTTCCCCATCGCTGGCGATGATGGTGTACCACATGGCGATCAATCCTTGCTCTTGTGCTTGATGATGTGTTCCAGGTCCAGGCCGGTGAGCCGGGTGATCCCGGTGAACAGGTAGACCATCGCCCCCATCATCACCAGGGTGGCGGGCACGGCGATCACCGGGAAACTCAGGGCGGTCATTTTACCGAGCTGTTCGTTATATTCCACCGTGCCCGGCTGGGCGATGACAATCATGATCGCCAGCACGTAGTTGAGCACGGCGGACAGAAAGAACGAGGCGGCCACCAGTAGCGAGGCCATGGTCAGGCGTCGTTCCAGGAGCGGCCGGTTGCCGTTCTCCGCGAGCTTTTCGTCAATGGCACCCAGGTCGAGAATGGTGTCGTTGTAGATGAAGGTTTTCACCAGGGGGTAGGGCGTTTTCAGCGAGATCAGGGTGGCGAGGCCGAAGGTGGCGGGGATGGCCGCTTCCTTGATGGCCAGGTACCGGGGGTCCAGCCCCAGCAGGCTGATGCCACCGGTGAGCAGGATGCTGAATACCCCGAGCACGGAGAACAGATTGACCTTGCCCCTCGACACCATGTCCTTGATGCCGTAAATCACCGGAAAGGCCAGGGCCACCAGAATGCCGCCGGTGGTGCCGAGGTGCTGTTCTCCGCTGAAGCGGGTGAGGATCACCGTGGGGATGACGATATTGAACAGCAGATTGACCAGCAGGTTCTCGGCCTTGCGGGGTTTTTCCTGGGTCTGTTCACGGGCTTGGGTGTCGGACATGGCGGTAATCGCGGGGGGGGCGGGAGACCGGCCATTCTAGGGGCTTGGGGTCGGGGTGACAACGACAGCCCGGTGACAGGCAACCTCGCAGTCCTGCAGGGGGCCAGAAACCGTTACCCTTGCCGGGCAGGGCTTGCTATAGTCTGCGCCTTTCCGCGCCATCGCCAGCCGCCATGAGCCAGTTTTTCTACATTCACCCGGACAACCCCCAGCAGCGTCTCGTCAGCCAGGCCGTGGATATCGTGCGCCGCGGCGGTGTGATGGTGTATCCCACGGATTCCGCCTATGCGATAGGCTGTCATCTCGGCGACAAGTCCGCCATGGAGCGCATCCGTCACATCCGCCAGTTGGACAAGCACCACAACTTCACCCTGATGTGCCGGGACCTGGGCGAGCTGGCCACCTACGCCAAGGTGAACAACCAGATCTTCCGCATGCTCAAGGCCAATACCCCCGGGGCCTACACTTTCATTCTCGAGGCCACCTCGGAAGTGCCCCGTCGCCTGATGCACCCCAAGCGCAAGACCATAGGGCTGCGGGTGCCCGCCAACCCCATCGCCCTGGCGTTGCTGGAGGAACTGGGAGAGCCGCTGATGAGCGTGACCCTGATCATGCCCGGCGACGACTTGCCCCTGACCGACCCGGAGGACATCCGCACCATGCTGGAAAAGCGTGTGGATGTCATCGTCGACGGCGGCTATTGCGGGCTGGAGCCCACCACCGTGGTGGACCTCACCGGCGATGTGCCATCGCTGCGGCGGCAGGGGGTAGGGGACTTCGCGCCCTTCGAGACATAGAAGGTCTGACGTCTGACGCTGGACGTCCGACGCCAGGATGGATCGCGGTTTCGCCTGTCAATGCGTGCAACCAAAGCCAAGTATTCCTGCGATCACCCCGGAGCGGGACGCTTTTGCGTCAGGCGTCAGACGTCAGACGTCAGACATCAGACCGGCAGTTACCCAGACGCCGGACGCTTTTTCAAGCTATAATCCCGCCAACTCCAACACCCCCAGGCGCGACCCACCATGGCACACTCCCACACGATGGATTCCGGGGCCGGCGGCGACGCTGGCCAGGGCGCCCAGCGTCCCACCCAGGGGGAGATGCCCTTCGCCATGGTGCATGGTCGACAGATCACCGAGCTGCCCAAGGATCTGTACATTCCCCCCGAGGCCCTGGAGGTTTTTCTGGAGGCCTTCGAAGGCCCTCTCGACCTGCTGCTGTACCTGATCAAGCGCCAGAATATCGATATCCTCGAAATCAATGTGGCGGAGATCACCCGCCAGTACATGGCCTACATCGACATGATGAAGACCATGACCTTCGAGCTGGCCGCCGAGTATCTGCTCATGGCCGCGATGCTCGCGGAGATCAAGTCGCGCATGCTGCTGCCCCGACAAAAGGAGGAGGAAGGAGAGGAAGAGGACCCCAGGGCCGAGCTGATTCGCCGCCTGCAGGAGTACGAGCGTTTCAAGGCGGCGGCGGAGGATCTCGACGGGCTGCCCCGCCAGGACCGGGATTTTCACCTGGCCAGCGCCAGGGCGCCGGACCTGGAAAGCCAGCGTCCTCACCCGGATGTCGACCTGCGCCAGATCCTGCTGGCCCTGGCGGAGGTGATGAAGCGCGCCGAAATGACCCGCAGTCACCATATCCAACTGGAACCGCTGTCCACCCGCGAGCGCATGGGCCAGGTGCTGGATCGCCTGCGCCATGGTCAGTTCGTGCCCTTCGTGTCCCTGTTCCGTTTGTCGGAGGGCAAGCCGGGGGTGGTGGTGACCTTTCTCGCCATACTGGAACTGGTCAAGGAATCCCTGGTGCAGTTGATTCAGAACGAGCCATTCGGCCCCATTCATGTCAAATCCAGGGCCCTGGACCCGGATGTCGAACCGCTGCCTTGAGTCATCGCCATGGACATTGATCAGCTCAAACGCATCGTCGAGGGCGCCCTGCTGGCCGCGGGCCAGCCTCTCTCCCTGCAGCGACTCGAAGAGCTGTTCGAGGAAGCCGAGCGCCCGTCGCGAGCCGATCTGGTGGCGGCCCTCGCCGCGCTGGAGGAGGACTGCAAGGAGCGGGCCTGCGAGTTGAAGCAGACCGCTAGCGGGTACCGCTTCCAGGTGCGCCAGGAGCTGGCCCGCTGGGTGGGCCGGCTGTGGGAGGAAAAGCCCCGCAAGTACAGCCGCGCCCTGCTGGAAACCCTGGCCCTGATTGCCTACCGCCAGCCCATCACCCGGGGGGATATCGAACAGGTGCGCGGCGTGGCGGTCAGCTCCGACCTGATCCGCACCCTGATGGAGCGGGAGTGGGTGCGGGTGGTCGGACACCGGGATGTGCCGGGCCGGCCCGCTTTGTACGCCACCACCCGTCAGTTTCTCGACTATTTCAATCTCAAAAGTCTCGAGGAGTTGCCGCCCCTCGGGGAGATCCGCGACCTCGATGAATTCAATGTTGCCCTGGACCTGGAGGTCCCCCGGGAGGGGGGGCAGGGCGTCAGCGACGACGAAGACCCGGGCGCCACGCCCCCCGGCGACGAGGATGCCACTGGCAGCAATATCGTCCCGCTGCCCCTGACCAGAAGGCCGGAAAAAATCGATGAGTGACAAATTGCAGAAGGTGCTTGCCCAGGCGGGCCTGGGCTCCCGCCGGGAGCTGGAAAAATGGATCGAGGCCGGCAGGGTGAGCGTCAACGGCCGGGTGGCGACCCTGGGAGACAGGGTGGAGTTCCGCGACGAGATCAAGGTGGATGGCCGGCCGGTGAAAATGCCCGACCGCCGGGAACGCATCCGGGTGATTATCTACAACAAGCCCGAGGGCGAGGTTTCCAGCCGCGAGGATCCCGAGGGTCGCCCCACCGTGTTTGCCCACCTGCCGCGCCTTGCCAATGGCCGCTGGGTGATGGTGGGAAGACTGGATATCAACACTTCGGGGCTGCTGCTGTTCACCAACAATGGCGAACTGGCCAACCGGCTGATGCATCCCTCCAGCGAGGTGGACCGGGAATATATCGTGCGGGTCCACGGCACCGTGGACGAGGCGATGATCCAGCGGCTCACCGAGGGCGTCACCCTGGAGGATGGGCCGGCCCGTTTCCTCAAGGTCAAGGTGGGCCAGGGCGGCAATACCAATCGCTGGTTTTCCGTGGTCATCGCCGAGGGCCGCAACCGCGAGGTGCGTCGCCTGTGGGAGTCCCAGGGGGTAGAGGTCAGCCGCCTCAAGCGGGTGCGCTATGGCACCGTGGAAATTCCCTCCTTCGTGCGAGCCGGGGAGTGGCTGGAGCTGGAACCGGCGGAAGTGAAGAAGCTGTGCAAGGCCGTGAACCTGCGCACCGCCACCAACTGGTCCATCACCCCCGAGGAGCGCCACCGCCTCGATCGCCAGGAGCGCAAGCTGCGGGCGAGGGGGCCGCAGTAGAGCGGCGTGCCCCGACAATGATTCTCGACAAACGCCCTGTTTCAAGCAGTTTTGGCTGTTTCCCGAGGCTGCCCAAACGCCTATACTCCTGCCAATAACACACCGTGCCGTACAATCGGTCCGACACATCAGGAAGTTTCGATATGCCTCGCCTTGACGACATGCCGTTGCCCTACCTACCCGTGGCCGACCCGACTTTTCACCGCGATCCCATGCCCTTCGTGGACGCGGCTCGGCGCCAGCACCCCTGGCTTGCCAGGTTTGATCAGGGTTATGTGGTGCACGGCTACCAGGCCCTCAAGGATCTCGCCTTCATGGACGACAAGATGGGTGTCGGCTTGGATAGCGTGGTTGAGTTCTATCAGGCCGAGGGGACGCCGTGGGCGAAGTTCATGCAGGAGATGCTGCTGTCCCACAGCGGCGCCGACCACACCCGCCTGCGCACCAGTGTCGCCCGGGCCTTCACTCCCCGCAGCGCCAACATCGTGCGTCCCCTCATGCGCCAGGTGATATCCGAACTGCTGGACGAGTGGGTGCCCAGGGGCGAGTTCGATTTTGCCGATTTTGCCTCGTACTTCCCCATCACGGTGCTCTGTGGAGTGATGGGGGTATCGACGCAATCCATACCCGGCATTCGCAACGCCATCGAAGCCCACATGGCCTCCCTCAGCCTGGATCGCTCCAAGATTCCGGAATTCATGGCGGCCTACGAGGTGCTCTGGGCGTTTGCCGACGGCTTGGTGACGGAGCGGGAAAACAGCCCGGCCCACGACG
>JBJHDJ010000034.1:0-12730 GCA_050486485.1 Porticoccaceae bacterium | reverse complement strand
GCGCCGCCATTCGCCAGGGTGGGTGATCTGATGCGTCGCGAGGTCGTGTTCGCCCGGGCGGAGTGGCCCAGGGAGGAGGCCGCCAAGCTGATCGCGCACCACGACCTGTTCTCGCTGCCGGTGATCAACGGCAATGACCGCATGATCGGTATCGTTACCGTCGATGACGCCATGGATGTGTCCCAGGAAGAGAGCACCGAGGATTTCCACAAGGCCGGCGGTCTCATCGCCCTGAAGGACATGTCGGTCAAGACCGCTACGGTGTTTCAGATGTACCGCAAGCGGGTGATGTGGCTGGTGCTGCTGGTGTTTGCCAATATTCTCTCCGGCGCGGGTCTCGCGCATCACGAGGATACTATAGCCGCCTATGTCGCCCTGATGTTCTTTCTGCCCTTGCTGCTGGCAAGCTCTGGTAACGCCGGAGCCCAATCCGCCACCCTGATGGTGCGCGCCCTGGCGATAGGCGATGTGGAGATGAAGGACTGGGTTCACATGTTGGCCCGGGAGTTTTCGGTGGCGGGACTGCTTGGGCTGACCACGGCATTGGCGGTGGCCGGCATCGGGATCCTCCGCAGTGGTCCAGATATTGCGATGGTGGTCTCCCTGTCCATGGTGATGGTAGTCATGGTGGGAAGCCTGCTGGGCATGAGCCTCCCATTTATCCTGCAACGCCTGCGTTTCGACCCGGCCTCCGCCAGTGCGCCGATCATCACCTCCATTGCCGATGTGGTGGGGATTCTGATCTACATGTCCATCGCCGTAGCGATTCTCGGCGCGCCAGCGGGCTGATTATCGGTTGGGGGCAGAATCCCTGGCGCGTCGAGGGGTGAGATTCCGGGAAGCCTTCGAGATCACCGGCGAAAGGAACACCCGACCCCGGGATGGGTTCCGGGCGAATCCCGAAAGCCCAGCCGAACCCGGGACCGGACCCGTGGAGAGCGATTATCTCGATGCCAATGGTCATTCATTGAGTATCCTGACCGGCGAGACCGCGAGGATGCGCAGGCTTCCCAGATAGCCCGCGCCACCCACCAGCAGCGCGGTGCCCAGTGGCACCAGCAGCCACAGCAGGGGCTGGGGTCTGTAGGACATGTAGAAGATCTGGCTCTGGATCACCGCCGAGGCCAATTCCGCCCCTGTTACCGCCAGCGAGCCCGCCAACAGGCCGATGGCGCCGAATTCCATCAGGTAGGCGCGCCGCAGCCAGGCGTGGTTGGCGCCCAGCGCCCGCATCAGGGCGCCCTCGTGGCGCCGCTCGTCGCCAGTGGCCTGCAGGGTGGCGAACAGCACCAGGAAGCCGCCCACCAGCACGAACAGCATCAGCAGTTCCACCGCCAGGCTCACCTGGCCCAGCACCTGCTCCAGGCGATTGATGATGGCGTCCATCTCGATGAGGGTGACACTGGGGAATTGACGCACCAGTTCCCGCAGCAGCTCCCGATTTCCGGTGTCGAGGTGAAAGCTGGTGAGATAGGTGGCCGGCAGGTGGCCGATGTGCTCCCCGGAAAACACCAGGAAGAAGTTCGGCGACATGGACTCCCACACCACGGTGCGCAGGCTGGTGACGGTTGCGTCGAAATCGCCACCCGCGCTGCTGAAGCTGAGGGTGTCTCCCAGTTCCAGCCGCAGCCGATCGGCGAATTCCGCGGCGACGGACACGCCGTCCCCCCGCGGTGGCCAGGTGCCCGCGACGATGTCGTTGTCCGCCGCCAATTGCGACGACCAGGTCAGGTTCCACTCCTGGTTGCCAAAGCCTTCCTCGCGCTGGGACGGCGCCTCGCCATTGACGCCAGTCAGCCGGCCCAACAGCACCGGGTACATGGGTTCCAGGCGGCCGTGACGGCTGACCAGTTCGCTGAAGTCCTGCACATCTTCCGGCAAGATGTTGAAGGCGAAGTGATTGGGGGCGTCCTCCGGCAGTTGCAGGCGCCACTCCTCCAGCAGGCCGGTGCGCAATTGGGTGATCAACAGCAGAATCATGAGGGTGACCCCGAAGGCCATGATCTGGCTGGTGCTGGTGGCGGCATGGGTGGCCAGGTTGCGGATACTGCGTCCCACCAGGCCGGTCCTGGCCCGGTGACCTGCGCGCAGTCGGCGCAGCGCGGCGTAGATCAGGCATCCGGCCACGAACAGTGCGCAACTGGCGGCCAGCAGCACCAGCAGAATACGCCCGACATCGCCGAACAGCAGCCACAGCAGCAATAACTGGCTACCCCCGGTAAGACCGTACACCAGCCAGGCGGACAGGGGAATGGGCGCGAGATCGCGACGAAATACCCGCAGGGGAGGGCTCTCGGCGAGGCGCAGCACGGGGGGGAGGGCAAAGCCACACACCAGCAGCAGGGCGGTGCCGGCGCCGCTGGCCAGCGGCGTGGCGCCGGCCGCGGGTAACGCCACCGGCAACAGGGGACTGATGACCGCCACCATGGCGAGATGAGCCAGCCAGCCCAGCAGCAAACCCAGTATCACGGTGGCCGCCGTGAGCATCAGCAATTGGTAGCCGTAGATCCTGACAATGGCCCCATGGGTGGCGCCGAGACAGCGCAGCATGGCGCTGACATCGTAGTGTCGCTCGCTGTAGCGGCGCGCCGCCAGGGCGATGGCGATGGCCGCCAGCACGATGGCCATCAGGGTGCTGAACTTCACATACTGGATGGCTCGCACCAGCGCCTCGGTGGCGCGGCTTTCACCATCGGTCGGCTGCTGCACACTGTGGCCGGTGCCCAACAGGGGTTCCAACTCGTTGGCCAGGCGCGGGCCGTTTGGCCCCGCGAATTGGTAGCGATAGCGGATGCGGCTGCCGGGGGCAAGTACTCCCGCTGGCGCCAGATCCGCCTCGTGCACCAGGATGCGCGGGGACAGTTGAAACAGGCTGTTGCCCTGGTCTGGCTCGTAATGGAGGATGCGTGAAAGAGTGAGGGTGGTGTTGCCAAAATCAATGGTGTCGCCGATACCGGCATTCAGTCGCTCCAACACCCGTGGATCCACCCAGGCGCTTCCCGGTGGTGGGCCGCCGTCGATTTCCGCCGCCGCTGCCAGGGGGCTCTCGCTGACCCGCAGGCGACCGATCAGGGGGTAGTTGTCGCTCACCGCCTTGATGGCGGCGAGCAACATGTTGTCGCCATGAAACACCACCGAGTCGAAGGTATGGACCCGGGCACTGGTCATCCCCAGCCGCTCCCCCATGGCGAGCCATGCCGGATCAGGTTCCCGGGTGCCGCGGATCACCACATCGCCGCCGATCAGTTCGGCGGATTCCCGCACCATGCCCTGGGTCAGACGATCCGTCACCAGGGCGATGGCGGTGACCGCCGTCACCGCCACCATCAGGGCGAACACCAGGGTGGCCAGTTCTCCGGAACGCCAGTCGCGGCGCAACAACTGACGGGCAACCTTGAAACTGTTCATGGGGCTTGTGTCACCAGGCAGCCACCATTCAGTTCCAGGCGCCGCTGGCAACGGTCCGCCAACTGGGTGTCGTGGGTGACCAGCACCAGGGTGGTACCCCGCTCACGGTTGATCTCGAACAGCAGGTCGATGACTTTTTGACCGGTGGCGGCATCCAGATTGCCCGTGGGTTCATCGGCGAAGAGGATGTCGGGCGCGGTGATGAAGGCGCGGGCCATGGCCACCCGTTGCTGCTCGCCACCGGAAAGCTGGCGGGGATAGTGGTTGACACGCTGTTCCAGGCCGACCCGGGCGAGCAGGGCGCGGGCCTCCTCCTCGGCATCGTCGTGGCCCAGCACTTCCATGGGCAGCAGGGTGTTTTCCAGGGCCGTGAGGTTGGGCAGCAACTGAAAGGACTGGAAGACGAATCCCACATGCTGGCCGCGCACCCGGGCGCGGCCGTCCTCGTCCAGTTGTTCCAGGCGGTGGCCGCACAAATGGATGGACCCGCGGGTCGGCAGGTCGAGACCCGCCAGCAAGCTGAGTAGGGTAGACTTGCCGGAGCCGGAAACACCGACGATGGCGATGCTTTCGCCCTCTTGGATGGAAAAGTTGATATCCGACAGAATGGTCAGCGAACCTTCGCCGGTTTGCACGGTCTTTGCGATATCGGATACGGTGAGAATACTGCCGCTAGAGTCCATTACATCTCCGCCATGGGATAAATAGCCTTGAAACTGAAAATAGCCTTGAATCTGAAAGTCCTGATCATTGTCCTGTTGGGCCTGTGGGGCTCCACCAGCCTCGCCAATACCATTCTGGTGCTTGGCGACAGCCTCAGCGCCGCCTACCGAATTCCCGTGGAGCGGGGCTGGGTCAACCTTTTGCAGGAACGCCTGGACACCGAGTATCCGGGAAGCTACCGGGTTGTCAACGCCAGTGTCAGTGGCGATACCACCGCCCAGGGGTTGCGGCGCCTGCCACCCTTGCTGGAGGCCCACAATCCGGACTTGGTGATCGTCGGACTGGGGGGCAATGATGGCTTGCGGGGGCTGCCACTGGATCAAATGCGCGACAACCTGCAGGCCATTATCGATATGAGCAAGGCCGCTGGGGCGGAGGTGATCCTGATGAGTGTCGAATTGCCCGCCAGTTATGGCGCCCTGTTCAACAGCCGCTTCCTGGGGGTATTCGATGGACTGGAGCAGGCCAATGGCCTGCCCCGGGTGTCCCTCGGTATTCACCTCCTGGACAGTCTCGATCTGATGCAGGAGGATGGTATTCATCCCACCGCCGAGGCACAGCCCCTGCTGCTAGACGCGGTGTGGCCCGTCCTGTCGCTGGAGGGGTAACACAGCTTCATGGCGCGGAATTGCCGTACTGGCACCTTGCAGCTTGCGCCTATTCCCCCGCTCCGCGCCGCAACTCCCGGGCGGCCTTGAGATAAAAGTCCCTGGCGGGTAGGTTGTCGGTTTCCTGCGCCAGCCCCACCAGGGCGTCGGCCTTCATGTGCATCGCCGGAGCATCCTCCGCATCCAGGTTGAGTAGATAGTCCGCCAGTTGCGCCGCCCAGCGGTAATCGCCGTTGTCCAGGGCCAGCATGCCGTTTTCCAGCAGAACTTCCGGCCCTCCTGCCAGTTCCGCGATGCGCGAGGCCAGGGTCGGGCCCGGCAGAGGGTCCAGGTTGGTGGGGTTGCCGTCGAACCACCCGCGCCGGTCGCTGTGAATTGCCCGTATCGCCCAGATCAGCCTGGCAAAGCGTTCTTCCAGGTAGGGCTGGCTCGACAGCTCCAGGGGCAGGTGGATGCTGGTGACCAGGGCGTCGGCATCAAGGCCGCGGGCGATGCCGTCCAGGGTTTCTTCCACCACCAGGGCGATGGTGTCCCGGTAGTTTTTCAGGGCGTTGACGCTTTCCACCTGGCCGACGATGGGGTAGCCATGGCTGGAGATAAGAAAACGGGGTGATTGCTCCAGCATGGCGTCGAGGGTGGTGATCCAGTCACGGCTTTCTCGCACCGTGTCCCGCAGGGCGTGAATGGCGGGGAACGAGGTGTAGAAGGCATCGCCACTGAACAGGGCGCCACGATCCGGATACCAGATCCACAGCTGCTGGCTGTTGTCGCCGTGGGCGGCCACCAGTTCCAGGCGGATGCCGGCGATGGTGACTGGGTGGCGATCACTGATGGGTTGGCGCAGTGTGGGTTCCCAGTGGCGGATGGCCAGCTCTCCCGCCTCCTCGATGCCGTGGGGGAAAGTGGTGGGGGCCCTGGAAGTGCTGGTGACAGTGGCGGCGCGGCTGTAGACCGGGATGTCCTCGCTGGCCACCACCCCGAGACCGCCGCTGTGATCCCGGTGCAGGTGGGTGAGAATGACGCCAGCCACCGGCTTGTCGGAAATGTCACGAAACGCCGCCATGGCCTGGGCGGTGGCTGCTTCCGTGGCCAGGCTGTCGATGATCACCAGGCCGTCGCGGCCCTCGATCATGGCCATGGCGGCGCCACCCTGGCCCAGGGCCACGTGAATATTGCCTGCGATGGACACCAGCGACAGGGCTCGGGTTGGCGGTTCCTCCATGATCAGAGTGCCGTCGGGGTTCTGGTTGCCGTCGCCGGGTTGCCCGGCAGGTGCTACAACGGGAAGCAGCGCTCCCATTAGCAATAGCAGAACTGCCCCCGTACAACTGAAATTCATGTGCCGCCCTTGATCTTATTCACGGTATCAACCCTATAGCCAGGGGAATGACTTGGCAAGGGTTGGGGAACCTCTTGTAGGGCACCTGTGAAAAACTACTGCGCGACCCGATGCGCCCCCTCGCGTGCCCGCCCGTCCCTCGCCTATCACTCTGAACTGTCTCGGGGATTCGCTGCGCGGCTCGGGGCGCCTCGGGCCGCTCGCGACATTTTTCAGAGGTTTCCTAGGAATCGCGCCGCGCCCGCATGCGTCGCAGGAATTCCGCCATGACGAGATGGTAAAGTTCGTCCCCCAGATAGCGATCCTCGACGCCGCGGTCGATATTGGGATTGTCGTTCACCTCGATGACAAACCCCTTCCCTGCCCGCTCCTTGACATCCACCCCGTACAGACCGTCGCCGATGGGTCGGGTGGCCGCCACCGCGGCGTCCAGTACGCCCTTGGGCACCTCGAAGGTGGGCAGGGTGTCGAAGCCGCCGCTGTCCACCCTGCTGGCACCGTGGCGGTAGATCTGCCAATGGTTCTTCACCATGTAGTAGCGGCAGGCATAGATGGCCTTGTTGTTGAACACACCGATGCGCCAGTCGAAATCCGTGTAGAGAAATTCCTGGGCCAACAGCAGGGCGGTCTTCTGGAACAGCTCCCGGGTTTTTTCCTCCAGTTCGGCGCGGTCGGCCACCTTGACCACGCCGCGGGAAAAGGCCCCGTCGGGAATCTTGATGACGATCGGGTAGCCGAATTCCGCCTCCACTTCGTCCAGTTGCTGGGCGTTGTCCTTGCGCAGGATGCGGGTGCGGGGCGCCGGCACCCTGGCCTTGCGGAACATGTCCGCGAGGAAAATCTTGTTGGTGCAGCGCAGGATCGAGGTGGGGTCGTCCACCACCACCAGGCCTTCCGCCTCGGCCTTCTTGGCGAAGCGGTAGGTGTGGTGGTCGATGGCGGTGGTTTCGCGGATGAACAAACTGTCGTACTCGACGATGCGGTTGTAGTCCCGGGGGCCGATCAGCTCCACATCGATACCCAGGTCGGCGCCGGCCTTGATGAATTTCTTCAGGGCCTTGCCGTCGCTGGGCGGCATGGGCTCCTCGGGGTTGACCAGCATGGCCATGTCGTACTGGAACACCCGGCGGGCACGGCTTTTGCGCCAGATCTGGTGGCTGTAGCCGTTGAGGGCATTGGCGAATTCGGTTTCCTCGGCATCATTCAAGCGGGTATGGGCGCGCGCCTTCAGGCCGACGATCTGCCATTGCTTGCGGTAGCGCAGGGTCACTTCGAGAATGGGGCAGGGGAACAGGTCAAAGAGCCTCCGCGCCAGTTCCCGGTATTCGGGTTTGGCGGAAGTGCCGAAGTAGGTAAGAATCTCGATCTCTTCCGAGGGCGGATGGGATTTCAGCGTGTTGCTCAGCTCCGTGGAGATTTCCTCCAACTGGATCTGGTAGAGAGAGCGCTTCCCCAGGTCGTTGAGGACCTTGACGGATGGAATGACATGGTGGCCGCGGGCTTCCGCCAGCAGGGAGCAGTAGTAGCCGTCGGACAGGTATCTGAAGCTGCGGCACAGGTTGATGACCCTGACCCGCTGGTCGTCCTTGAAGTGGCTGCCTTCCAGGTAGTCGCCAAACAGCATGACATGCTCGCTGGGGTAGTAGGACTCCCAGTCGGCCATGTCGTCCACGATGAGCAGGGTTTGGGTCATGGGTTTGAAAATTGCGAGCAGGTGGTTGGGCAGCGGGAATTGTGCGCTTTACCCGGGGGAGTCGGCAACCGCCCGCTCGGCTAAACGGAAAATATTTCTTCGCCACGGCAAAGCCCGCTATGATCCACAACCGTCCAGCGCCATTTGTGGCCCACCATGACCCAGTTTAGTTTCCCGCTACCCCTGGATGCCGGTATTTTCCCCGACAGTTATTCCGCGGCGCGGGTTGCCTGGTGGTCGGCCCTGCCGGGGCGGGGTCGCACCGCGAGTCACCCCTGCCCCGGGCGGGGGCCGGACGGTGGAGACCTGGCCACGGATGTGGTCTGGATCGGCCCCGAGGATGCCGCTCGCGTGCTGGTGCTGATCGCCGCCACCCATGGCGTGGAGGGCTATGCCGGCAGTGCCGTGCAACTGGATCTATGGCGGCTGTTGTCGGCGAAACAGCTGTCCCTGCCCAGCAGCTGTGCTGTGCTGGCCATTCATGGTCTCAATCCCTGGGGGTACGCCTGGGACAGGCGCTGTGATGCCCAGGGTATCGATCTCAACCGCAACTTCGTGGATTTCAGCCAGCCGCTGCCAGCGAATCCCGGCTACGACAGCCTGCGGGATGCCCTGCGCCTGGACACGGTGGCTCGCAATGCCCGTTTCGAACACTATCGCCGCGAGCACGGCCAGACTGCCCTGGAAATAGCCCTCAGCGGTGGCCAGTACGACGATCCCCAAGGGCCCTTCTACGGGGGCACCGGTAGCAGTCACGGCCGTCGGGTGGTGGAAGCCATCATGTCTGAATTCGCCCTGGCGGGGCGGCGCCTGGCGGTGGTGGATGTGCACACTGGCCTCGGCCACTATGGCTACGGCGAGGTGATCTGCGACCATCCCCCGGACAGCGCCAGCGCTGGTACTGCCCGCCGTTGGTATGGGCATTTCTGCGCCCTGCCCGCCGAGGGTACTTCCTGCTCGGTGCCCAAGCTGGGTCTCCTGGACTACGCCTGGCACGCCATCATGGACGGCGACAGTTGCTTCGTCACCCTGGAGTTTGGCACCCTGCCCACCGAGGGGCTTTTTTCGGTGCTGCTGGAGGAGACTAGGGTGTGGGCGATGGGCGCGGAACAGGGAGAGCGCGACAACATGGCGCGGCGCATGCGGGATCATTTCTGCCCGGCGGACCCGCTGTGGCGGGAAACCGTGCTGTTTCGCGCCCGGCAGGTGATCAGCCAGGCGTTGCTCGGGTTGAACGAGGAGGCAGGGTGAAACATCGATCCGTCTCCGCGGCGGGCCCCGGCCATCCGCTGCCCACTGCTCGGCAGTTGCTCGAGGAGCGGCCATGAGCGTGGCGCGGACAGCCCCGGCCAGGCCTTCGACACCGGGAATCCGTATCCGCCCGGTGCGCGAGGAAGACCTCAGTGCCCTGGTGGCCCTGGAACAGGCCTGCTTCACCAGCGACCGCCTCAGCCGCCGCAGTTTCCGGCGCTGGATCCAGTCGTCCCATCGCGCCTTTCTGGTGGCGGAGAGCGGGAACGCGCTGGTGGGTTACGGTCTCATCCTGTTTCTCAAGGGCACCATCCTGGCGCGCCTGTACTCCATCGCCATCGATCCGGCCTGGCGGGGAGCGGGCATTGCCCGCCAGTTGCTTTGCGCCGGCGAAGCGGAGGCCGAGGAGCACGGTTGCGTGTTTCTGCGTCTGGAGGTCAGTACCGACAATATTTCCGCCATCCGGCTCTACGAGTCCCTGGGCTATCAGCGATTCGGCATCTACCATCAATACTACGAAGACGACAACGATGCCCTGCGCATGCAGAAATGCGTGCGCAAGGTGCCGGTGGGGGAGTCCAACAGGGAAGTGCCCTGGATGCAGCAGACCACCGATTTCACCTGCGGACCGGCGGCGCTGATGATGGCCATGGGGGGGCTCGACAGAAGTTACCAGCCCAGCGTCCATGACGAGCTGCAGATCTGGCGGGAGGCCACCACCATTTTCATGACATCCGGCCATGGCGGCTGCCATCCGGTGGGGCTGGCCCTGGCGGCTCACCACAGGGGCTTCCAGGCCGAGGTGTGGCTCAATCGCGCCGGCCCCATGTTCGTCGAAGGTGTGCGAGACGAGCGCAAGAAGCGGGTGATCGAACTGGTGCACGACGACTATCTGACGGAGGCCGGGCGGCGCGGCATTCCGCTCCACTACCGGGAGTTTTCCCATCAGGACCTGGAGCAGGTGTTCCGCGACGGCGCCATACCCCTCATTCTCATCAGCACCTATCGCCTGGATGGCCGCAAGGCGCCCCACTGGGTGACCCTCAGCGGTTTCGATGACGACTGCCTCTATGTGCACGACTCCGATCCGGATCCGGAGGAACAATCCGCCAGCGGGCTGGACAGCCAATACCTGCCCATCGCCCGCGGGGATTTCATCAAGATGTCCCGCTTTGGCCGCAACCCGCTGCGCACCGCGGTGGTGTTGCGGGCGAAATGAGGTGCCCTCAACGCCTTACTGACTGTTGACCTTGCGCCCCCCGTCCACCACCAGGATATCGCCGGTGTGAAAGCGCGAGGCGTCCGAGGCCAGGTACACGGCGGGGCCCTCCATGTCGGACATGTACCCCGGCCGCCCCAGGGGGGTGATGGCGGAGAAGTGCTTGATCAGAGCCTCCGTCCGAGGGTTGTCATCGGTCATGCCGGTGAGGATCATGCCGGGGGCGAGCATGTTGGCCCGAACCCCATACTGGCCCATTTCCACCGCCAGCCCCTTGAGCATCGCCGCCAGCGCACCCTTGGCGGCGGCGTAGTGCTCCAGGCCCTGGCGTCCCTGGAAAATGGAAAGACTGCCGCAGATCACGATGGATCCCCCCGCATCGCCCCCGTTCGCCCGCTCCCGCATGTGGCGGGTGGCGGCGCGCAGGGTGTAGAAGGCGCCGTGCAGATTCACATTGAGCAACTCGTGGTACATGTCGCTGGTCATGTCGGGAAAGGATGTGGCACGGTTCTGAAAACCGGCATTGGCGAACACGCAGTCGACGCGCCCCATGCGCGCCAGGGTCGAGGCGAAGGCCGCTTCCACGGCGGCTTCGTCAGAGACATCCACGGCCTCCGAGTGGGTTCTGGGGGCGCCAAGGTCGGCGAGGGCCGACTCGGCGTCCCGGTTCCTGTCGGCGCGGCGGCTCCACACCACCACATCGGCCCCGTGTCTGGCGCAACCCCGCAGGAAGGCGAGGCCGATGCCGCTGTTGGCGCCGGTGGCGAGCACGACCTTACCGGTGAGATCGAAAAGTTCCCTGTCCATGGATCAACCCTCCCTGCCGGTGGCCACGGGGTGGACCTTGAGGTAGTCGGCGAAATAGGGCTCCAGCTCCTGGCGGGTGAAGCCCCACTGGTCGAGGGAGTAACTGTGCGCCCCGAAGCGGCCCTGGGGATTTTCCGCCAGCCACTGGTTCATGCCGGTCTCGGCGGCCTCCGTCCAGTCGAAGCCCAGCCACTGGTAGACCTGTTTCATCTGCCCAATGGGGTCCCGCATCATGTCGTCGTAGTACAGGTTGTAGATGGCGTCCGGCCTCTCTTTCGCCATCTCCAGGGGCCGCCGCAGGTGCAGGGCCAGTTGCAACGGCCACTTGCAGCGCATGTAGTCGAGATCCATGTCCTTGTTGAAGATCAGGCGCGATTTGCCGCGCATGCTGAAGGAACTGGCGAAGGCGGCGTAGGGGTCGCGGTGGGTCCAGATCACCCGGGCATCGGGGAAAGTTTTGAACAACCAGGGGATGAACACCGAGTCGGACGGCATCTTCAGCACCCAGCGACCGGGGTTGGTGGATTGCAGGATCTGCAGCACCCGTTTGCGGTGCTCGAAGGCCGAGCTCATGTCGCAGTGGAGAATCCAGTCGCAGTAAACAGGGGTGGTGGAGAGGGCGGTGAACATCATGGAGCGAAAATCCTGGGCCACCAGGTGCACGCACTCGGTGGGGCCGTCGGCGGGCTCGAAGTGGGTGGCCACGCCCTGGGGATTGTTCCTGATCATCTCCTCGTCCTGGGCCTTTTCCGCCAGGCAGCGTGGGTCGCCGCGGGTGGCGCCCGGCGCCGCCGGGGGTGCGACATTGTAGGCCTCCCAGCGCAACAGGGAGCGGTTGGCGGGGTCGCCATCCATCAGGTAGCTGGTCATGGTGGTGCCGGTGCGCACCATGCCGAGGATAAACACCGGCCGCTCGATGGGGGTGTCCAGCACCGCCGGATTTTTGCGGATATAGTCGTCCACCTGCATGCGGGCGGCCAGGGCGTTGACATAGCGGCGCTTGAGAATGCCCTGGCCACGCTCGGTGAGGATATCCGCCCTGGCGTGGTCGCGCAGCAGAATGTGCAATCCTTCCTGCCAGGTATCCAGATCCGGATCTGGCAGGCCGGTGGCTTCGCGGGCGGCGTTGACGATGTCGTCGAAAGTCATGGTGTGATTTTCCTGCGTATCTGGTTCAGTGGAATTGAAGGACAACCTTGGCGGACCCGTTGGCGTCGTCGGCCACCGCGAAGGCCTCGGAGAAGCGCTCGAAGGGAAAGCGGTGGCTGATCATTTTTTCCGGGTCGATCTCGCCGCGGGCGATTTTTTCCATCACCTGGGGATACTCGAACGGGTAGCCCTGGGAGCCGATCAGACTGATCTCCTTGCTCATGAGCTTGGTGCCATCGAGATTCAGGGGCTGGCGGTGCATGGCGACGGTGATGATGCGGCTGCCCTTGTTGCAGAAGCGGGTGATCTCCGCCAGCAGCCCCGGGGCGCCGCTGGCTTCGAAGTAGAGATCCGTCTTGGCGTGGGGTACACCCCAGATGGGGCCATGGCCGCGCAGCTCCCCCAGCGCGTCGGCGGGGGAATTCTCCCTGGGGTCGAAGGCGGCCCGGACACCCAGCGCCAGCGCCCTGTCGCGGCGCGGCGGCGACAGGTCGAAGGCGACGATGTCGTCGATGCCGAGACCCTTCAGGCTG